>CAYFJL010000059.1:0-15725 GCA_964343335.1 uncultured Polaribacter sp.
TTTTCAAAATCCAGCTGAAGTTACATCCATCATCAAACAGTATTGGAATGATAACCAGGATTTGCAAAAACTGCACGACGACTTTATTGAAAATACCATCACCAACTATTACTTACCCTTCGGAATTGCACCGAATTTTGTGATCAATGGGGAGAATTATGTGATTCCGATGGTGATTGAAGAAAGTTCGGTAGTTGCTGCTGCGGCTTTAACCGCCAAATTTTGGAGTGATAAAGGCGGATTCAAAACAGAAGTGATTTCTACCAAGAAGGTGGGGCATGTACATTTTACGTCGTCACTGTCTTTTGAAGTTTTACAAAAATACTTCAATGAAAACCGAACAGAACTAAGAGCGGCGACTGCCTCGATAACCGCAAATATGGAGAAACGAGGAGGTGGGATTCTAGATATTCAATTGAAAGATTGCACGCAGAAGCTAGACAACTACTACCAGCTTGAAGTCCATTTTGAAACCAAAGATTCGATGGGCGCCAATTTTATCAATTCTTGTTTGGAAGCAATTTCGCAGAAGTTTAAGAATGATGATATCGAAATAGTGATGAGTATTTTGTCCAACTACGTGCCGGAATGTTTGGTGCGTGCTGAGGTATCTTGTAAGATTGAAGATCTAGGCGTTGAAAATCCAAATCAGTTTGCCCGAAAGTTTTATCAGGCTGTTCGAATTGCTGAAGTAGAACCCTACAGAGCAGTAACGCATAACAAAGGGATCATGAATGGCATTGACGCCGTTATTTTGGCTACAGGAAACGATTTTAGAGCTGTGGAAGCAGGGATTCATGCTTATGCAGCAAAAGACGGACAGTATTCGAGTTTATCCCATTGCACCATTGATAATGATGAATTTCGATTCTGGATTGATGTACCTATGGCAGTTGGAACTGTTGGCGGATTAACAGCTTTACATCCATTAGCCAAATTGTCTTTGGAAATATTAAAGAAACCAAATGCTAGAGCATTGATGCAAATCATTGCGGCAGCCGGATTGGCACAAAACTTTGCGGCCTTACGAGCATTGACCACCAAGGGAATTCAGCATGGACATATGAAAATGCACCTGATGAATATTCTGAATCAGCAAAATGCTACTGAACAAGAAAAGAAAAAGGTTGTTCGTTATTTTGCTTCAAAAACAGTTTCTCATAGCGGAGTGTTAAACTACCTGACCACCTTGAGGAGTTCCAAACCAAAAAGTTGGGTTCCCTTTCAAAATGAAGAAGCTTTAAAAGCGATATTGAAGGAATTAAAAGACGATACAAAACCATTATTTGGTCGCATGAATGCACAGCAGATGATAGAACATTTGGCGGCCATTGTAAAAATATCCAACGGTAATTGGAAAATCAATGCCTTTGTGGAAGAAGGGAAAGCAGCGAGAAGAAAACCATTTTTAGATACAGATGGTGAATTGCAGGTCGGTTTTAAGGCCTCCTTCCTTTCTGAAGGTCCAGCTCCGGTCAAATTTGCCTCTTTGGAAGAAGCCATTGACGACTTACTGGTACAAGTGAAAGAATTTGACAGCGTTTTTCTAGGAGCCCCTGATAAAATAATTGTGCATCCATTCTTTGGACCACTAGATTACGACTATTGGCAAAAGTTCCATACCAAACATTTTACCCATCACTGTAAACAATTCGGATTGTTATAATGAATTATTATTCGAACGGTAAATTATTATTGACGGCAGAGTACCTCGTTTTAGAAGGTGCAACAGCCTTGGCTTTACCTACCAAGTATGGTCAAGATCTGCAAGTAACACCGATTTCGAATCATGAAATTGTTTGGTCGAGTTTCGATCATATGAATCAATGTTGGTTTGAAGCCGTGTATTCACTTCCTAAATTACAAATCAAGTCGGCCACTTTTATATCCGGAGTGGAAGGCAATCAAGAAATGATTGCCGAGGTCTTGCAAATCATTCTTTACGAGGCCCAAAAGATGAATCCAGATTTCCTAGAGACCGAAGGCGGCTTCCGCGTGAAGACACATTTGTCTTTTCCACGGAATTGGGGACTGGGAAGTTCGTCTACATTGATTAATAATATTGCTTCATGGGCGAATGTCGATGCCTATAAGCTGCTCAAAAATGCCTTTAAAGGAAGCGGATACGACATTGCTTGTGCGCAAAATGACCATCCTATTTTTTACCGATTGGAGGAAGGGCAACCCATGGTGTCAAAAGCGAGTTTTCGACCGAGATTTGCTGATAAAATTTTCTTTGTCTACCTCAATAAGAAGCAAAACAGTCGGGAGTCTATTAACTTGTTTTATGACAAGCGTGGTAATTTGAAGGATGAAATAAAGGCAATCAACAAGATTACAAAGGCTATTTCTAAAACATCGAAATTCAAAAAGTTCGAACGATTGGTCAATGAGCACGAAGACATCATTGCTGGAATTTTAGAGCTTCCCAAAGTCAAAGACAAATACTTTTCAGATTATCCGGGTACTGTAAAAAGCCTTGGAGGTTGGGGCGGAGATTTTGTGATGGTTACGGGTAATGAGGATACACCAACCTACTTTAGAAATCGAGGGTACAAAACCGTACTTAGCTACGACGAAATGATTCTATGAAAAAAGTAATTGTCGTAGGAGGAGGCGCAGCCGGATTCTTTGCGGCCCTCAATGCCAAGGAAAAGAATCCACATCTAGACATCACCATCTTCGAAAAGGGAAGTGAGGTCCTTCAAAAAGTAAAAATTTCAGGTGGAGGAAGATGTAATGTTACTCATGCTTGTTTCGACCCAGCAGAACTTACGGGTTATTATCCCAGAGGTGAAAAAGAACTTCGGGGTCCTTTTCATAGCTTCATGACTGGCGATACCTTCGAGTGGTTTGATGCCAATGGAATCCCTTTAAAAATCGAAGCGGATGGCCGAGTATTTCCAGAATCGAATTCTTCACAAACCATCATCGATTGTTTTTTACGAAAAGCAAATGAGCTCGATATTAAGATACAAAAGAATTGCGGCGTCATTGCTTTGGAAAAAAGAAAAGACCAATGGTTGGTAAAGACCAAAAAGGAGGAGGTAGTATGCGATGCTGTTGTTTTTGCAACGGGCAGTAGCAAACAGGCTTGGAAAATTTTAGGACGATTGGAGCATTCGCTTGTTCCTCCAGTTCCTTCGCTGTTTACCTTTAATATTAAGGATGATCTACTCACTGATTTACCTGGAGTGTCCGTTCCGAACGCAACTGTTAGTCTATTAAAAACAAAGTTGGAAAATTCAGGACCCTTGTTGATTACCCATTGGGGATTGAGTGGTCCGGCAGTGTTGAAATTATCGGCCTTTGGAGCACGCGTTTTGCATCAAATGAATTACCAATATCAGGTTCAGGTCAACTGGATTTCAAAATCTCTTGCAGAAGTAGGGGAGGATCTATGGGAATTTAAATCTGAGGCCTCTAATAAAAAGGTAGTAGCCAAATCCATGTATGCCGAAATCCCGAGACGACTTTGGGAAAAGTTGGCGACTTCAGCTGGGATTCATTCCAATGCAAACTGGGCCGATTTGCGCAAGAATCAATTGGAAAAACTTGCAAATCAATTGACCGCTTGTGTTTTTCATGCCCAAGGGAAGAGTACTTTTAAGGAAGAATTTGTAACGGCGGGCGGAGTCAGTTTGAAAGAAATCAATTTCAAAACCTTTGAAAGTAAGTTACATGCCAATTTGTTCTTGATTGGGGAAGTAATTGATATCGATGCTGTCACTGGCGGATTCAATTTTCAGAATGCTTGGACGGGCGGCTGGATGGTATCCGAGGCTTTAAAAGACCGTTTTTAGTCTCTTTTGCTCCAGATTTCATGCATGGCAGCACCCTTACTTGAAAACCCTTTGTGTTGCCATTTTCCTTCTACCAGTTCAAAATCAAACGGAAGTTTTATGCCTACTTTATTGTTGTCTCTCGAAAAGAATTCGATGTGTTCGGTATATTTTCCATCAATGGTGGTGTAGGTTCCACCACCAGTTCCTTTGAATTCTTTGGTAGCAGTATTATAAGCAATCCATTGGAATCGTGTCCCTGATAAAATCTTCATGGTTTTTCGCGGCCGATCTGTATTTCGTAATTGTGTTTTTCCGTTGCGAACTCTTCCTGACATCAGCCATGCCCCTTGTAAAGCTCCTGGCGTACCGTCATCAATTCGAGTAAAAACGACTCCAGATCCTGGTATTTCAATTTTGTTTTCAGAAAGTTTAATGTTGAAGCTAAAGGACTTACCAATGGCACTTGTGTCTCTGGTGTGGAATTCAACTACTTCTGTCATCAATCCGTCTTTTAGTGTCCAGCTACCTCCATTGGTTTCAATGAAAGCTCCAGTTTTCTTGTCGAATTTCGTCAAGACTTGAAATTTATTGGAAACGATGAGGACACTTCGGATGGTTTTGTTGTCTTTTTTCTCAAAGCTTTCCCAAGCCCCTACAAGACTTTGTGCAAAAGATTGTGCACACAATATGGTAATCAAAAGGGCGGTGAATAGTGTTTTCGATCCTTTCATAAATCAAGTATTTAAAGTTGAGCTGCTGGTTTCCTCAATCACCCTAAAGGTAGTATTATTTGGCTATTTCCCCTCGTTGCGGTTTTAGTGCATCTCTAAAAACTTTCATATGGCTCTCGTCAACTGTAATATAAGCAGAACAGAACATGGGATTTAATTCTGTATAATTTACTTCATGGTACGCTAGGTTTTCAATCGCTGCAAACTCTTTTAAGTGTTTGGCGTGATGAAGGGCCATTTCTTTGGCATCTGGACCTCGAAAGTCCCACAACAGTTTGATTTTTCGCATGATTTAATGACTTATAAATACCAAAAGATCACCATTGGTATAGCTAATTTGTATTTCGTTGCTGATGGCTTTGTTTCGAATTCCGATTCGTTTTCCGATTGCCAAATGTTCTCCGTTTAATGGAAACTCTAATCCTTCCGTGGTAATATTATCAGCTTCAGGAAAAGGATATAAGGACACATTCTTTCCTTTTATCTGGGATGCTTGAAAGGTTTTGGGGATGAATCGATAGGTGCCAAAATCGTCATAGAAAACTAGGTTGAGTTTTTCTTTCCAAACCAAAGCCACATGTAGATTTCCCAAAAAATGATCTTGTTCCTTTCCGCTAGCGCCATAAACATCAATTTGTTTGTAACCTTCTTGATGCAAATGATTTAATAGTTTTTCAAAATCGGTATAGTCCTGATCTGGAGTGTGAAGCGTAGTGATGTCACTTGGAATTTTTGTGATCGAATCAAAATCGCCAGCAACCAGATCTGGCCTAATCTGCTGTTGCACAAAGCTATCATAGGCGCCATCCGTAGCACAGATGACGTCATAGGAATCGGCGACTCCTAAATCCGAGGGAAGCTCTCCATTTAATAATACAAAAACACGTTTGTCGGAATTCACAATGCAAAAATACCCAAAAATTTACCTTGTGAATAAGCCTGAAAATAGTTTTATCTTTGCCCTTCTATAATATGCATCTATGGTGTTTGAATTTGACTTGAATACAATTACGAAAGAGGTAGACCAAGCCTCATTTTCTTGGAAGTCTCCTAGTAATATTGCCTTGGTGAAATATTGGGGAAAAACCAATCCGCAAATACCAAAAAATGCATCGATCAGTTTTACCCTCAATAATAGTCATACCATCACTAAGATTGATTTTAAGAAGACGGCTAAATCTGACAAGGTAAACTTTGACTTCATCTTTGAAGGAAAGAAAAAAGACGATTTCAAGCCAAAAATTGAAAGTTTCTTTGAACGTATTGATGGGTATTGTCCGTATTTGAAAAACTATCACCTGACCATCTCATCTGAGAATTCCTTTCCGCATAGTAGTGGAATCGCCTCCTCGGCAAGTGGAATGTCGGCCATGGCGCTCTGTGTCATGAGTTTGGAGAAAGCATTGAATCCGGCTCTAACGGATGCTGATTTCAATAAAAAAGCTTCTTTCTTAGCCAGATTGGGTTCTGGAAGTGCGAGTAGAAGTATTGAAGGGCCCTTGGTGATTTGGGGAGAACACCCAGAGATTGAAGGTAGTTCCGATGTATATGGAATTCCCTTTGCAGGGAAGATCCACGAAAATTTTAAAAATTATTGCGATACGATTTTGTTGGTCGACAAAGGTCAAAAACAAGTATCGAGTACGGTAGGTCATCAATTGATGCATAACCATCCTTTTGCCAACCAGCGTTTTGAGCAAGCGAATGAGAATCTTTTAAAGTTGACCAATATTCTGGAAAACGGAGATCAACAAGCCTTTATCAATTTGGTGGAAAGTGAAGCGTTGACTCTGCATGCGATGATGCTAACGAGTAATCCGTACTTCATTTTGATGAAACCGAACACATTGGAGATTATTAATGCATTGTGGGCGTTTCGAGAAAAAACAAAAAGTAATATCTGCTTTACTTTGGATGCTGGGGCAAATGTTCATGTACTGTATCCGAAGTCAGAAGAAGAAATGGTGCTTCAATTTATTGAAGATGAGCTCTCTAGGTTCTGTGAAAAAAATCATTACATTTGTGATGAAGTGAGTTCGGGAGCCGAACAATTGCTTTAGTTTTTTAGATCAATCAAATGAAAACCTTTTTATCAACAGCAATTGTAATTTTTGCATTTCTCTTTGCGAATATTGACAACCAAGATATTATTTGGTTGGACGAGAATTTGAGGAAAACTTCGCAATCGCAAGCTACCTACTACAAGGTTGGTAATAAACTCGAAGGCGAAGTCACCTATTACTACAAAAACCGAAACATTTACAGGAAGACAACCTATGCCAAAGGCAAGATTGAAGGTCGATTTTATGAGTATTATGATACTGGTGAATTACGAGAAGTCGGTGTCTATGAAAATGGCTTGAGAGAAGGTAACTGGAAGGTTTTTTACAAGTCAGGGAAGATCAAACAAAAAGGAAAATACAGTCGCGGTGAGAAGGTTGGCATCTGGAAAACCTACTACAAAAACGAGAACTAACACTATCTTAACATATTAATTAGTAATTTTGTACCAAATTTTAAAACAATGAAGGGTCCTTTGTTTTATGCAAAAATACTTTTGTTCGGGGAATATGGAATCATCAAAGATTCCAAAGGCCTTGCCATTCCGTACAATAATTTTAGAGGAGCTTTAAAATCAAAGAAGGTGCTAGAAGGTGCTTCCAAGCAATCCAACGAAGGATTGAGAAATTTCTTTGATTACCTAAAAGCGTTGAAATCAGGCTTGGTTTCTTTTGACTTCGAAAGCTTTGAAGAGGACCTCAATCAAGGGATGTACTTCGATTCTTCTATTCCTCAAGGATATGGTGTTGGTAGTAGTGGTGCCTTAGTGGCCTCTATCTACGATAAGTATGCGTTGGATAAAATTACAGTACTTGAAAACTTAACCAGAGAAAAACTGCTTGAGCTAAAGAAGATCTTTTCAGAAATGGAATCTTTCTTCCACGGCAAGAGTTCTGGTTTGGATCCATTGAATAGTTACTTAAGTCTACCAATTTTAATCAACTCCAAAGAAAATATAGAGCCAGCTGGTATTCCTTCCCAAAAAGAAGGGAAAGGTGCTGTGTTCTTATTGGACTCTGAGCAGGTGGGTGAAACAGAACCTATGGTAAACATCTTCATGAATAAAATGAAAAATGAAGGTTTCCGTAAAATGTTGAGTGAAGAATTTTCTTTGTACACGGACGCTTGTATCGAAGACTTTTTAAATGGAAACGTTACTTCATTGTTTGGGAACGTTAAGAAATTATCGAAAGTTGTATTGCACAACTTCAAACCAATGATTCCAAAGGCTTTTCACAAGGTTTGGGAACAGGGTATTCATACCAACGACTACTATTTGAAGCTTTGTGGCTCAGGTGGAGGAGGTTATATTTTAGGTTTCACAGAGGACTATGAAAAGGCAAAAAAGAGCTTGGAAAACTATAAATTAGAATTGGTATACAGATTCTAATTGTTAGGTTATGCCTCCAAAAGTCAAGTCCGTAATTCTTACATTTTTCAGCTTATTTTCTGTTGTTAGAGGTTACAATATTTTAGTATTGATTGCCGCGCAGTATTTGGCTTCCATCTTTATTTTCTCTCCAGAAAAGTCCTTATCGCAAATTCTTTTCGACCTGCATTTGCATTACCTCATTATCGCCACGGTTTGTGTGGTTTCCGCAGGATATATCATCAATCACTTTTATGATGAGAAAATAGACCGAATCAATAGACCCATTAAAACAGGTATTGATAATTACGTGCGTCAAGAGGTGAAATTATCCCTGTATTTCTTTCTAAACTTTTTAGGATTTTTGTTTGGGGCTTTGGTTTCGTGGAGGGCTGCTGGATTTTTTGCGGTGTATATTTTTGGAATCTGGTTGTATTCACACAAACTAAAAAAATATCCCTTCATTGGATTGCTATCGGCCACGGTATTAACCATCATGCCATTCTTTGTGGTTTTTATTCATTTTAAAAATTTTAGCGGGTTTATTTTTACTCACGCTATTTTTTTGTTCTTCCTGTTGATGGCGCGCGAGCTAATCAAAGACTTGGGTAATTTTAAAGGCGCTTTGATACATAATTACAAAACCTACACCGTTACCTATGGTGAATTGAAGACAAAACAGCTTTCTACCGTATTACTAGCAAGTACGATCATTCCGGTGGTTGTGCTTTTTGGATATCCAGAGTTGGCCTTGATGCGTTATTATTTTTACCTGTCCCTCGGCGTTATTTTGTTTACTGGGATCTTCTTGTGGAGGTCACATAGCATCAATCAATATCGTCTCTTACACAACATCATTAAATTATTGCTTTTGGCTGGGGTCTTTAGTTTGGTTTTTATCGATACCTCTTTAATTGTTGAAAAAGTAATAAACAAGCTTAGTTATCACATCATTTGATTAGCTTTGCACAAATTTTAAGAAATGAATTCTAATAAAAAATCGTCGAGAGGACGACATGACAGAAAGCATCAATCCTCACGACCAAAAACTCCAAAATCCAACAAGCCTTCCAACCCTCAAGACGGGATCCGATTGAACAAGTACATCGCCAATGCGGGTGTTTGTTCTCGAAGAGAAGCGGATGTTTACATCCAGCAGGGTAGTGTTCAAGTGAATGGTAAATTGGTGACCGAAATGGGCTATAAAGTCAAGCCTAACGATGTGGTGAAGTTTGACGGAACCATGATTGCACAAGAGCAAAAACGCTATGTGTTGTTAAATAAACCGAAGAACTACATCACCACTATGGATGATGATAGAGGTCGTAGAACTGTGATGGACTTGGTAGGGAATGCCACTAAAGAAAGAATCTATCCAGTAGGAAGATTGGACCGAAATACAACCGGACTTTTATTGTTCACCAATGATGGAGACTTGGCTAAGAAGCTGACTCATCCGAAGCACAATGTGCGTAAGTTATATCATGCATCCTTAGACAGAAAGTTCACCTTGAAAGACTTAGAGAAACTAAGAGGAGATGTGATTATTGAAGGAAGAAAGGTATTTATTGATGCTGTTTCCTTTATTGAAGGACAGTCAAAAACTGAGGTGGGTATCGAAATTCATTCGGGTCGTAACCGAATTGTAAGAAAGATATTTGAGCATGTTGGGTATAAGGTAGTTAAGTTAGATCGAGTGATTTTTGCCCAGTTGACCAAGAAGAACTTACCGCGTGGTCATTGGCGTGAGTTGACTAAATTAGAAGTTAGTACTTTACAAATGATATAAAAAAAAACCCGAACGAAAGTTCGGGTTTTTAAGTGGTGCCTCCAGGAATCGAACCAGGGACACAAGGATTTTCAGTCCTTTGCTCTACCAACTGAGCTAAGGCACCAGCTTTTCAGCGGATGCAAATATAAAACGTATTTTTATAACCTGCTAAACAATTTTTAGAAAAATGATTATTAAAATGGCTTTCCTATTTTTACCATCATGAATTTAGCAATCGACATAGGAAATACTAGAACCAAGCTCGCTGTATTTGAGCAAGATAGCTTGGTGGAGGTGGTTATTGTCGCCAAAGAAAGCATTCTGGATTTGGTGAAAGATTTATGTAAAACTTACAATATAGCCTTTGCTGTGCTTTCTTCTGTAGCTTCCCTTGAAGCACAAACATTAATGGATCTCAACAAAGTGGTTTCGACCTTTCTGGTAAACCATACCGTGAAATTACCTTTTCAAAATGATTATAGATCGCCAAAAACGTTAGGTATTGATCGAATTGCACTCGTTGCAGCTGCAAGTAAAAAGTATCCCTTGCAAAACACCTTGGTCATCGATGCGGGTACTTGTATTACCTATGACTTTTTGTCTGCCCAAAACAAGTACTTCGGAGGAGCTATTTCTCCTGGTTTGCAAATGCGTTACAATGCATTGAACCATTACACCGCGAAATTACCCTTATTAGAAACCAAAGACCTTGAAGACTTTGTTGGAACCGATACGTTTGGAAGCATTCATTCGGGCGTGATCAATGGAGTTGTTAATGAAATCAATGGAGTCATTCAACAGTATGAAGACAGATATGGCCATTTAACAGTTGTTTTAACAGGAGGAGACTCAATTTTCTTGTCAAAACAATTAAAAAGTAGCATATTTGCCAATCAAAATTTTCTCCTACACGGATTAAATGAAATATTGATTCTCAATCACAATCTATGATTAAAAAGTTTTTAGTCTACGTTTTATTACTAACATCAATTTCACTTTTTGCTCAAAGAACTTCTTTATCACCTTATTCTTTTTTTGGTGTTGGTGAGGAATTTAGCGCTGTTACCGTAGAGCAAGCTGGTATGGGAGGAATTGGAGTTGCTTATAATAACTACAAGTATTTGAATTTCACCAATCCAGCAGCCATTGCTAATTTGAGATATACAACATACGGATTCGGAGCTTCGAATCGAGATATAACATTGAAGTCAAGTACGTCCACCCAGAGCTCAATGCTTACCACTTTTAACTATGTGGCTGTTGGTTTCCCTGTAGGAAATAGAGCTGGATTTTCGGTGGGGATTCAACCACTATCATCGGTGGGGTACGAATTGCAGAACGGAACCTTTGATGCGAATGGCGACTTAGAACAGCTTTCTTTGTTTGAAGGAAGTGGTGGTGTGAACCGTATTTACTTCAACGTAGGGATGAAATTTTTCAAAGATCTGTCTTTGGGTGCAGAAGCAAGTTTTAACTTCGGGAATACAACCAACACAATTATAGACCAAAGAATTGGGGTTGCTCTAGGAACCAAATATGAAGAAACAACCCAAGTTCGAGGAACGGCCTTGAAAGTGGGTGCTCAATATCAGAAGAAAACAAAAAACGATCTGCTTATTACAGCAGGTGCAGCTGTTAAATTGGAAAACTCTTTGAGTGTTTCAGGAGACGACTATCTATATTCTGTAGTTTTATTAGGAGCAAACCAAGTTCCGAGAGATACCTTAAGTACATCTGGAATTTCTGGCGAATTTAGATTGCCTGTAAATAGTACTTTGGGAATTGGTATTGGTAAAACCGACCATTGGTACGCGGGTGTAGAATATGAAATGCAAGATGCCTTTCAGGCGTCTGGTTTTTTGAGTACGACCAACACAACTTTCAGGTATGGAAACTCCAATCGATTTGCCTTAGGGGGATTTTGGTTGCCAAAAGTAAACTCAATTTCAAGCTTCTTTGATCGCGTTACTTATAGAGCCGGACTGCGATTTGAGGATACAGGATTGCTGGTGGATGCAACCGGATCCAATACAAATTTTACAGCTATAAAAGATTTTGGCATATCTTTTGGTTTAGGTATACCATTGAAAAGATTATCAACCTTAAACGTTGGTTTGGAATACGGACAGAGGGGTACAACCGCCAACAATTTAATTCAAGAAAGTTATTTTAATCTAAGATTAAGCTTATCTTTGACCGACGTTAACTGGTTCATTAAGAGAAGAATTGACTAATTAAAAATTTAAAAAATGAAGAAAATTACGTTTTTACTAGCAATATCATTATTTATTGTCTCTGCAAAAACCAATGCACAGGATGATTTAAAAAGAGAGTGTACCATTAAGTACAACTTATTCAAACCTGATTTCTTATCTAAAAACTACACTGCTGCCTACGATAACTGGATTTATTTGATGGATAACTGTAAAGATTTGTCTGTGAATATCTACAAGTATGGAGCGACAATAGCTGAGAAAGTTAGAAAAGATCCAGCTTTGGCAAAGAGAGTTTACGACCAAAGATTGCAATACTTCCCAAAGAATAATCCTGCAAAAGTTCATAGTGACTACGCAACCTATTTGGCAAAGAACAAGTTAGCCTCTGAAGACGAAATTTTCGCCCTTTTAGAAAAGGCTTACAAGATTTCTCCGAAGGATATGAGTGTAAGAAACATCTATAAGTACTTCCAAGGGATTACTGATAGATATAAAGATACCAATCCACAGAGAGTATTTGATACTTATGATGACGTGGTAGAATCAGTTGGTGAAAAGCTGGATGACTATGCTGCGAAAATCACCAAACTAACAAAGGATTCTACAAGAACCTTGGATGCCAAGGAAAAGAGAAGACTTAGAGCTTACAGCATCAACTCAAAAGCCTTAGGTCAAGTAGAAGGTGGTTTGGATAACATTATTTCTGGTATTGCAACTTGTGAGCGATTGGTGCCTCTTTACCAAAGAGACTATGAAGCGAACAAAACAAACTCAGTTTGGTTACGAAGAGCAGTATCAAGAATGTTCAACAAAGGATGTCAAGAAGATCCATTGTATGAAATCTTAGCCAAGTCTTACGCTGATGTTACCCAATCTGCAGATGCCTTCAACTTCGTTGCTGGTGTAATGGAGAGAAATGGAGATAAAGTTGGTGCGGCCGATATGAGAAAAAAGGCTTTTGATTTGGAAACTGATCCAATCAAAAAAGCGAGATTGAAGTTAAGAGAAGCACAAGGAACGAAGAACAAGTCAAGAGCAAGAGCTTTGGCCTATGAAGCATTGAAATACAATCCGAATATGGGTAAAGCCTATTTATTAATCGCTGGATTGTATGGACAGAGTGCCAACGCCTGTGGTAAATCAGAGTTTGAAAAGAGAATGGTATTTGTTGCTGCTTTAAACAAAGCAATCAAAGCGCAGCGTTTGGATCCAGGATCGGGAGCTTCAAGGTTTATCAATAGCTACCGTAAGAATCTACCAGATAGTAAAGTGATCTTTACGGCAGGGGTAGAACCTGGTAGTTCATACACCATCAAGTGTTGGATCGGTGAAACTGTTCGCGTACCTAAAGGATAACATGGAATTTAAAAATATCAATAAAAGCATTGTTGTTGCCTTAACAGCGATGCTTTTTTCGTGTTCTAATAATACCCAAGAGGTGCGAGATTTCTTGGCCGATAAAAACTTGCCTGTAGGTAAGGCCAAAAATGCTTATCACGTTTACAAAGATTCTGGTAGAATCACTTCAAAGCTGATTACCCCATTGATGCTCGATTTTAGCAATCGAAAACAACACCCCTATAGTGAGTTTCCAGAGGGAATTAAAATCATTAATTTCAAAAATGGTGGAAAAGACTCAGTAACCATTACTGGAGATTATGCATTGAATTACTCAAGAACCTCAATTTCTGAAATTGTAGGAAATGTGGTGGTATTCAATCATACCGACAAATCAAAACTAGAAACCGAGCAACTGTTCTGGGATGAAAAAGAGAAGTATTTCATTTCAGAAAAGAAATTTATGCTGACCACCGAGAATTTAGACACAATTATCGGGGTTGGTTTTGAATCTAAAGACGATCTAACAAAACACCTTGCCAAGAAAACAATTGGTAGAATAAAAACAAAAGAAGAATAATGTTTAAAGCTTGGAAAATATTTCAATACGGTTATTTAATCATTGCCATCATCTGTTTGGTAGAGGGAATTTTTAAACTGAAAGACGATCCGAATAGAGCGTACTTGCTGATTGGTTTTTCTATTTTTATTACCTTAGTATTTCTCTTCAAACGATTTTTTAGAAAGAAAGTCGAGAAGAGGAATCAAAACCAATAAGCTTCGTTGGAGTTCGAAATTTTTATTATTGTTATTTCCATTTTGCTCTCTGCATTCTTTTCGGGGATGGAAATTGCCTTCGTATCTTCCAACAAACTTCACATTGAATTAGAAAAGAAAAGGGCAGGTCTTATTGCCAAAGTATTGGCCAGAATTACAAAGAAGTCTTCTCGATTCATTACCACCATGTTAGTGGGTAACAACATTGCATTGGTAGTTTATAGTTACTACATGGGAAGGTTTTTGGTTGATTTATTACCCTTAGAAGGCTACAATGATTTTACCATTTTAATTATTCAAACGGTAATATCAACGTCCATCATCTTGGTAACGGCTGAGTTTTTGCCCAAAGCGATTTTTCGAATTTATGCCAATGAGGTCTTGAAATTATTTGCGATTCCGGCTTTCGTATTCTACTATATATTTCATGTTTTTTCATCGGTCATTTCTGGCATTTCAGATTTTTTATTGAAAGCTTTTTTTAAGACTGATAATCTAGAAGCACAAACCGAATTTAGCAAAGAAGAGTTGGGCCATTATATTTCTGAACAAATGGAAATTGGTAATGACTCAGACGAACTAGATTCTGAAATTCAGATTTTTCAGAATGCGTTGGAGTTTCATAATGTGAGGGCCCGAGAGATAATGGTGCCTAGAACCGAAATAATTTCGGTGGATATACATGATAATGTTACCAATCTCAAGAACACCTTTGTTGAAACAGGGATTTCAAAAGTGATCGTACACAACAATTCCCTGGATGACATTCTAGGCTATGTAAGTGCCTTTGAGTTGTTTAAAAGACCGAAATCCATCAAATCGATATTGCTACCTGTGGAGTTGATCCCGGAGTCGATGATGATTAGTGATCTCTTAAACCTTTTGACAAAAAAGAGAAAGAGTGTCGCGATTGTGATTGATGAGTATGGTGGTACCTCTGGAATTATAACTGTTGAAGACATTGTAGAAGAGCTCTTCGGTGAAATTGAGGATGAGCATGATGTGCAAGAATTACGTGAAGAAGTTGTCAGTGAGACTGAGTTTAATTTTTCTGCAAGACTCGAAGTCGACTATGTGAATGAGACCTATAACCTTCAAATTCCAAAGTCGGAGGCCTATTCGACTTTAGGCGGATTTATCATTGACCATACTGAAGATATTCCGGAAGAAAAAGAAGAGCTTGAAATTGAGAATTTTACCATTAAAATTCTGAAAACGAGCGGCTCAAAAATCGACGAAATTAATCTTGAAGTTGATAGAGACCAAGATTAAGTTACCTACCGTTTTGTAAACTTAAAATCAATTATTTATACGATTTTAAACCCTGTATTTGGTTGTAATATTGAATACCAAATCGTATATTCGCCAACTGAATTTAAATAAATGAAGAATGGCAGTATTATCAAAAATTAGAGACAGATCTTTGTTCTTAATTATTGTAATTGGTTTAGCATTATTTGCTTTTGTTTTAGATCCATCAACTTTAACGGACTTTTTCAATTCCTCAAAAATTAATGAGGTGGGACAAGTGAATGGAGAAACTATTTCTAGACAAGAATTCGTAAATGAATTAGACCAATACAGACAGCAAACAGGCGGACGTACATCAGACATCCAAGCGGCTCGTATTGTTTGGGATAATATGTTGAGAAAAAAAATATACGACAAGCAATTGGT
>CAYFJL010000060.1:0-15651 GCA_964343335.1 uncultured Polaribacter sp.
CCAAAAGTCACAGCCCAAGGATTGTTTTTGTCTTGCGCATTTACATTAGAAACTAAAGCTAACGTAAAAACAGCTAACACAGCTAATTTTAATTGTTTCATTATCAAATATTTAAATTAAAAGTTCGTATTTATATAGCACAAATGTAAGTTCTTCAACTTTATCTGCAAAGACAAATCTACAAAATCTTACATAGAATGCAAGTTTTTCTGAGCAATCTAGATAACTCCCAGCGATTTACCTACACTGATAAAAGCGGCAATTGCCTTGTCTAAATGCTCCTTTTCATGAGCTGCTGATAATTGCACTCTAATTCTTGCTTTTTCCTTTGGCACAACCGGATAAAAGAATCCAATCACATAAATTCCTTTTTCCAATAATTTGTCGGCCATCACCTGACTTAATTTGGCATCGTATAACATCACAGGTACAATCGCTGCATCAGCCCCTACCAAATCAAAACCAGCTTCTTCCATTTTTGAGCGGAAATAGTTGGTATTTTCCTCCAACTTATCTCTCAAACTAGTATCGTTTTCTATCATTTCAAAAACTTTCAAAGCTCCTCCAACAATGGCAGGCGCTAGGGAATTTGAAAATAAATAGGGTCTTGATCGTTGTCGTAAGATTTCAATGATTTCCTTTTTACCAGTAGTATAGCCTCCCATGGCACCGCCAATGGCCTTTCCTAATGTACCCGTAACGATATCTACTCGATCCATCACATTCTTCAACTCAACCGTTCCTCTTCCCGTTTTTCCAATGAATCCTGTCGCATGACATTCATCCACCATAACCAAGGCATCGTATTTGTCGGCCAAGTCGCATATTTCATCCAACTTAGCCACAATTCCATCCATAGAAAACACACCATCAGTAACAATGATCTTAAATCGATGATTGTTTTTATTAGCCTCAATTAATTGTTCTTCCAAAGAAGCCATGTCATTGTTTTGATATCGGTATCTGGCAGCTTTACACAAACGAACTCCGTCGATAATCGAGGCATGATTTAAACTATCAGAAATAATCGCATCTTCTTTAGTTAATAATGGCTCAAAAACGCCACCATTGGCATCAAAACACGCAGCATATAAAATGGTGTCTTCAGTATGATAAAAATTGGCAATTTTTTGCTCTAATTGCTTGTGAATTTCTTGGGTACCACAAATAAAACGAACCGACGACATTCCGAATCCGTATTCATCCATAGCATCTTTTGCAGCTTGAATAACCTCTGGGTGATTTGAAAGCCCCAAGTAATTGTTTGCGCAAAAATTAATCACCTCTTCACCGGTGCTAATTTTAATCACAGCGTCTTGAGAAGAAGTAATAATTCGCTCTTTTTTGAACAATCCGGCTTCTTCTATTTCTTGCAATTCTTTTGTTAACTGATCTTTGATAGTACTATACATTCTCGTTAAAAATTTTTACAAATTTAAGGGATAATTATTCAACCTCATGAACTAAAATTTCATCATTAATATACACAAGTAGCTTCTTTGCTACCTCGTAATTCATTCGTTGAAAAACTTGAGCATAATTGCTTACCTGTTGTTCATGTTTCCTTTCTCTATTTCCAGTTTTATAGTCAATAATGGCAACCTGATTCCCATTTATAACGACTTTGTCTGGTTTGACAATTTGATAAAAACCATCGGTAAATTCTCGTTCGTTGAGTGAGTGAACCTTGTCTCCAAAATATTCTTTCAAACTTGGATGTTGAACAATCGCTTTCAATAATTTCTCCAACTGCACTTGTTCAGATTCTAGAATCATTCCCTGTGAAACATAACTTTGACAAACTTGCTGAATATCATTTTCACCGAAAATCTCCGCAAGCATTTGGTGAATCAAATTTCCGTAATCAATGGCTTGACCTTGCTTTGTATCCCAAAGGGCAGAAGAATTGTTCAGTAAAGCTAATTGATGGTCTTGCCACTTGACAGAAGGAATCGATGTCAAACTCTTATGTTGATCTTCACTAGTTGATACCACACTGTTTCTTTCAATTGATCCAAAGGTATACTCATGATGTACATCTTGCCAAAGTCCTCTATCTTGAAGAAACCTTATGTACAATCCAGAGAAGTATTTTAAATTCAGTTCACCCTTGGAATTCAATCCGTCTCTAGTTGAAATCACAAATAATTTTTCTATGGCTCTGGTAAAAGCCACATACATTAAATTGATATTATCCAACTCCGAATGACTTCGATTTTCCTCATAAATCGCTAATCCCGTGGCGCTAGTTTTTGACAAATTCTGACTGATATCAACCATTAAGTAAGGGAATTCGATCGTTACTTCCTTCGGATTCATCCAACTTTTATCGCCAAGATTCCGATAGATATCTTCATCACTTGGAAAAATGACTACTGGAAACTCCAGCCCCTTAGATTTGTGAATAGTCATGATGCTAATTGCATTGCTTTTTTGGACAGCCGAAATGCTTAGCTTGTCTTTTCTAACATCCCAGTATTCCAAAAACTTATGCATATCATTTCCCTTCTTTTGTTGATTCAAAATCACATCTAAAAAGAACTGAAGGTGCGCATCCGAAGATTTTGTAAATCGAAAACTTCGAACAATTTCTTCAACTTGATCATAAAGCGATAGGAAAGGAAAATCTACCGAACGGAAGTCGACCTGATACTCCTGTAATTTTTGAAATAATTGATGAATTTCAAGATCAATTAATTCCGCAAGAAAATGATGTCGTTCTTTTTTAATCGCAAGATGATCATACAAAAAATACAACAAGTCGAATAACGTAAGTTGGTCATTCGGATTGAGAAATAATCGAAATAAATTAATAATGAATGTTACTTTCGGACTATTATCCAACAGCAATGATTCGGAGGACACAATGTCAATCCCTCTTTCTGACAGATAATTGGCAATGGCAACCCCTTCGTTCTTTTTTCGTACCAGAACACAAACTTCATCCAAACGATATTCAGTCTCAAGATTTTTTACAATCTCATAGGTTTTCTTGGCAAAATTGGTCGCTTTATCATCTTCGTCCTGCTTTTTATCGATGAATTGAAGTGACACAAATCCACCCTGTTGATGGTTGATGGCCTGGTTATTTTCATTTCGGTACAGTTGAGCGTAATCATCATTACTAAACACATTTGAAACACTCGTAAAAAAAGCATTATTGAACTCGATAATCTCCGAGTAGCTTCTATAATTTTTAGGGAGTCGAAGGATTCTTTTATCGACCTGAAATTGGTTATGTTTTTCAGATCCTAACTGAATGAACTGTTCGGCCTGACTTCCTCTCCATCGGTAAATCGATTGTTTTGCATCACCTACTAAAAAGAGCGCAGCATCTTCTTGAGCAAGGGCATTCTTCAACAAAGGAATTAGGTTTTGCCATTGCATTTTGGAAGTGTCCTGCATCTCATCGATGAAAAAATATTGAAAGCGCATGCCTAGCTTTTCATAGATATATGGGACAGGTTGCCCCTTGATGTTTTCAGAGATATAGCGATTAAATTCTGAATTCAATTGCACATTTTTCTCCTCTTTAATAGCTTCTAACTCATTATAGATATTGGTAATAACAGCCAGAGGATTTAGATTCTTTAAAAATATTTCTGTCAGACTCATCTGACCATAAAGATGATAGCACTTCTCAAAATAGTCTTCCATGGTTTCTGAAAGTCTGTCAATGACTGAAGCAATTTCAGGAGGAGATGATTTTGGATAAAAGGTCTGATTTTCTAATGCTTTTTTTATGGTGTTACTTCGTGTCCAAAAATTAAATTTTGGCGACATTATTGAAACGTCTTTAAAGAAATTTGGAATTCTTTTGCTGTAAAAATCCGAATCCACCAAACCTTTATCATTCAATAAGTCAGCAAAACTACTCCCGACCGATTTCAATTCCGTCTCAATAGCAAGGGATCTTTTTTTAAGATTTACTTTTAACTCTTTAAATGCATCCAAAGACTCTTCTGAAATCGCTTTGATGTGTTCAACATCGTCTTCTTTTAGTAGAATTTTAGCGGCTTCATTTAATTCTCTCGAAATATCCCAGGATTTGTCATCATCTGCTTTTGAAATCGAGAAATCAATTAAAAAGTCAGTAATCTTCTTGTCTTTTCCAATTTTGGAAATCAACTGCTCCACCGCTTCATTCAACAATACGTTTACCTCCAACTCCACATCAAAATTCATCGGCAGCTTGAGATCAAAAGCAAAACTCCGAATCAATTTATGGGTAAAACTGTCAATAGTTTGAATTGAAAATGCAGTATAATTTTGAAGGATGAAATCAAGAACTATGGAACTTCGTTGCACCAATTCTTCAAATTCCACCTGCAAATTTCTCTGAACATCCTTGATTAGATCGTTCGAATCTCCCTTGGATAAAATTTTAAGGCTCTCTACAACTCGTTCCTTCATTTCTTGAGCCGCCTTATTGGTAAAGGTGATGGCTAAAATCCGCTGAAACACAAATGGATCTTTACCTCCCAAAATAATTTGCAAATACTCTCGAGCAATGGTATAGGTCTTACCACTTCCTGCGGATGCATTGTAAACGTGAAATGTCGGTTGGTTTTGCACAATTCAATTTGATCAGTACAAAAACGAAGATAACGAAAAGAATGCTTGTGTAATGACTTATCCTAGGCCTACATCAAGACTCATCATCACAATGAATCCGCCAATAAAACCAAGGGTAGCGATATCAGTATATTTATCACGCTGAGTCTCAGGAATTACCTCTTCAACCACTACAAAAATCATGGCACCTGCCGCAAAGGCCAATGCATAGGGCAAAATCGGTTGAAAGAAAGAAACGGCCAATGCTCCGAATACCGCTGCAACTGGTTCAACAATGGCAGATAATTGTCCATACCAAAAACTTTTTCGGCGCGACACCCCTTGTCTTCGTAAAGGCATGGCAACGGCAAATCCCTCTGGGAAATTCTGAATTCCAATTCCAATAGCCAAACTAATCGCCGCAATAATCAACTCGGTCTGTTCTGCTCCTACTAAGGTGGAGGCAGCTCCAAACAAAACCCCTACAGCCAAGCCTTCGGGAATATTGTGTAACGTAATGGCCAGTACCAACAAGGTAGTTTTATGCCAGTTGGTTTTTACGCCTTCAGCCTCATTCTCTTTAAAGTTGATGTGGAGGTGTGGCAACCATTTGTCCATTCCGAATAGCGCAAACGCACCCAAACCGAAGCCTAGTGCGGCTGGAATTACCTTGACAAATCCTTCCCCCGGACTGTTATCAATGGCTGGAGAAAGCAAACTCCAAAAACTAGCAGCAACCATTACACCACCTGTAAACCCTAACATACCGTCTAAAACAGCGCGATTCATCTTTTTAAAGAAAAAGACCAAACTGGCTCCCAAAGCGGTAAGTCCCCAAGTAAAGAGTGAGGCGTACAAAGCAGCCAATATGGGATGCTCTTTTCCGAATGCTACAAGTTGATCAAAGTAAGTCATGGTGTTTGAATGTATAAGTTTGAAGCGATTTTCTTTGAGATGTTCAGTTCTCTTTTGTCAATTTTAATATGGATGGAATCGTCATAGTCTTCTTTGGCAAGTACGGTTATCTCATCCCCAAGTTTCACATCTTGACGATCTAAGTATTTTAGAAATTCAGAAGAAGAATCCTTGACTCCAATACAAATTCCCTTTTCACCTGCCTTCAGATTAGATAACAAGGTTTTGGCTACAATATGGAGGTTTCCATCTTTATCCGGAATCGGATCTCCGTGCGGATCTTTTTTCGGGAACCCTAAAAATGCATCCAACTCTTCAATTAATTTGGGTGATTGAATGTGTTCTAGTTGTTCAGCTACATCGTGCACCTCATCCCAAGAAAAATTCAATTTATCCACTAAAAAAACTTCCCATAAGCGATGCTTACGTACCACTGAGCTGGCAATTTGCTCTCCATCTTTTGTCAATCGAACTCCGTAATACTTCTTGTATTCTATCAATTTCTTTTCAGACAGGCGTTTGATCATGTCTGAAACCGATGATGCTTTGGTATCAAGTTTTTTTGCAATATCATTTGTACTTACGCCCTCTTTGGTTCTCAAGCTAAGCTGATAAATTGCCTTTAAATAATTTTCTTCTGACTGACTAAACATAGAATTACAAAATGCAAAGCTACAAAATTTGATGAATTAAAATAATTTTTTAGACTTATCTAAATTTTAAATTATATTTGCAAAAATTTTTGACAAATGAGATTGATTATTGCCTTTTGTTTATCAATGTTGACCAGCATCGTTGTCGGACAAAAAGTATCGGGGAAAGTGACATCAAAATCGGGGGATCCCATCCCCTTTGCATCGATTTACATCGAAAATGAAAAGATCGGAACCGCAACAAATATTAATGGTTTCTATGAATTGGAGCTTCCGGAAGGTACTTATAAATTATATGCTAGAAGTCAAGGATATCGAACACTTAGCAAAAAAATAGAGGTAAAAGGTTCAGCTTTAACCATCAACTTCGAATTGTTTGAGGATTTATTGAATCTTGATGAAGTTGTAGTCAGTGCTACTCGAAATCGAGTTGAGCGAAAGAAAGCTCCCGTGATTGTCTCTACTTTAAGTCCGAGATTACTAACGGCAACCCAATCACTTTCCATTGCAGACGGTTTGAACTATGCACCAGGTGTTCGAATTGAAGCCAACTGCCAAAACTGCGGTTTTACCCAAGTGCGACTCAACGGATTGGATGGTGGATATACTCAGGTGCTATTGAACAGCCGGCCGGTTTTTACTTCCTTGATTGGTGTATACGGATTGGAACAAATTCCGACTAACATCATTGAGAAAGTGGAAGTGGTACGAAGTGGAGGTTCTGCCCTTTTTGGGTCCAATGCTATTGCTGGTACCGTAAATGTCATCACCAAAGACCCTGTTCTAAATACTTGGGAAGTTGGCAGCAATTTTGCTCTAATTCGAGGTGAAGCAGTTGATCAAAACCTTACTTTTAATACTTCGGTGGTATCAGACGATTTGACCAGCGGAATTTCTTTATTTGGAACCAACCGTAATCGAGACAGCTATGACGCAAATGGCGATGGATTCACAGAACTCGTGAAAATTCGAAATACGACCTTGGGCGGAAAGGCCTTTTTAAAACCCAATGAATTCAGTCGATTATCAGTAAATCTGAACGTGATTCAAGAATATCGTCGGGGTGGAGATCGATTGGATTTGACACCTCAATTCACAGATATATCAGAGGAATTAAGACACGATACCTTCATCGGAGGAGCCGACTATGAAATTACCAGCAAGGACAATTCAGAAAAGTTTCAAGTGTATACTTCGGTTTCAAGAACGAATAGAGACAGTTACTATGGCGGACTCGGAGGAGAGCGCACGAAACAAGATAGTATTTTAGCAAACAATGCCTTCGGAAAAACCAACGATTTGGCTTGGGTGAATGGCGTCCAGTTCACCAAAAAACTGAACAACAATGATGTACTTACCGTTGGTTCGGAGTACAACCATTCCAATACCGAAGACCGTATTGCAGGATACAACCGATTGATTGATCAAACTGTAAATTCTTTTGGAACATACGCCCAATACGAGTGGAAACCATCGGATAGATTTACGGCTCTGATTGGTGGTCGCTTGGACAATGTTTCCGTTAGAGGTGACTATACCATCGGTACTATCAGTCGTAGTGTTGACATCAACAAAACCGCATTTTCACCGCGCTTGACGGTTTCCTACAAATTGAATGAAGCTTTGAAATTTAGAGGAGGATATGCCCGCGGATTCCGTGCTGCTCAAGCTTTTGATGAGGATTTACATATTTCTAGTGTTGGTGGAGAGCCACAGTTCGTGATTCTCTCTGACAATTTACAGACAGAGTTTTCAAATGCTTATACGGGATCATTCAATTACTCAAAAAACATCAATCTTTTACAACTAGATTTCTTGGTAGAAGGATTTTATACAACCTTAGAAAATCCTTTTACCCTGGTTAGTACCGGTGCTGCTCTGCCTAACGGTTCTATCATTGAAGAGGTTAGAAATGGTTCTGGAGCACGTGTGTTTGGTTCCAATTTTGAATTCGGAGTATCACCGAATCAGAAATGGCAGTTTCAATTAGGAGGAACCATTCAAGCCGCTCAGTACAACGATCCGCAGCTCTTATTTGAATCGACCGGAGCACCAGGAGAAACAGATATCATAATTGACGCGTTTGTTCGGAATCCAAATTTTTATGGATACCTAAACGCTACTTGGATTCCGAGTAAAGAATTTACCGTTGACTTAACAGGTACTTATACTGGATCAATGATTGTTCCGAGAGTGATTAGTGACACAGGCTTTCTTCAATTGAATGAAGTGAATCCGTTTTTAGACTTGAACCTAAAGTTGGAACATCACTTCGACTTTAGTGAGAATTTCATGACCACACTTTCTCTTGGGGTTAAGAACATGTTTGACAGCTTTCAAGATGATTTCGATACAGGACCAGGACGAGATTCTGATTATATTTATGGTCCCATCGCTCCACGAACTTTTTTCATCGGATTAAAATTTGGTAAACTTCATTAACATAAAACAACCCAAAATATTCAATAGACAATTGCCTTATCGAATGGTGATTGTCTTTTTGTGTTTTTCAAATGTAACATCCGCACAAACCGAGAAAATCAAATGGATTTCATTTGAGCAATTAGACGATTCCTTAAGCATCAAGCCAAAAAAAGTATTCATTTCCTTTTATGCAGATTGGTGTGTGTATTGTAAAAAAATGGATCGTTCAGGTTTTCAAGATACTGATGTGATTTCCCGATTAAATGAATCCTATTATGCAGTGAAAATGAATGCTGAATCGACCGAGGAGATCGAATTTGACGGAAAAATTTTCAGGAATCTTGAGATAGGCAAAAAAAGACGGCCCAATCACCAGTTAGCCTTACTTTTGGCTAGCAGAAAAAATTATCCCTTTACTTTACCAGCCACTATCACTTTGGATGAAAACTTTAGTGTTACCTACAGATACTTTGAATATCTATCCCCAAAAGATTTAAAGGAAATCTTGAAAAAAGATTGAGGAATTCGAGATTTTAGTGCGAACTATTCCAGATTCGTCCACTACCATCTCTGGCCCCAAAACTGTACACCACGCCTAAAGATGGGTATACATGAGATCGCTGACTCTCATAACTACTGTAGGAATATTTATACATCAACTGGGCATTGATTCCGTAATGAGAAGAAATCCAGAACGTATTTCCAACCCCAAAATTTAGTGTTGGAGTGAATCTTTTCGCCTGAATAAAACTACCTCCAATTAAGACATATGGCACATTGTTATCATAGCCATTCCCAAAGTCGTAACGAAGGGCCCCATCAAAGGTTGTGTATTCTTGATTGTCACCGATCGCAGTAGCAAAAGAGGCCACCATGGTGAAATTCGATTTAAAATATCGAGCTAAGGTAAATCGAGGTGTTTGATAAGCAATTTGTCCTCCCACAATAGATGCATCTGGTTTGGTATATCCCGCAAAAGCGGTACCGATACCAGCTACCCATTTGTTGGTTTCATTTTGAGAATACAAAATACATGCAAATAATAGGCTACAAATCGTGAGGGCAATTCTCTTCTTCATAAGTTCAAATTATACTTTCTTTAACTTTATCAAAGCAAATATATTGTAAAAATGATGCATTGGTTTCATTCAATAGGTAGTACATTTGCAAAAAATTAAATTTTTTGAGCTTCCAGAAAATTGTTGACCAGTACAAAGGGTCTTCCAAACTAAATCAGGTAGTTCATCAACTAAAGCCTGATCAAAACCATTTCCAAATTTCAAATTTGGTGGGATCTTCATTGTCTTTTGTTTTAGCAGAAGCCTTTAAAAATTCAGAATTTCCTTTTTTGTGTGTCTTCGATGATAAGGAAGAAGCCGCTTATTATTTGAATGATTTAGAGCTACTTCTTGGAGACAAGGATGTACTTTTTTATCCTTCCTCGTATCGAAGGCCTTACCAAATTGAAGAAACAGATAATGCCAATGTGTTGCTTCGTTCTGAAGTATTGAATCGCATCAATTCGCGCCGTAAAGATTCCATCATTGTTACCTATCCGGAAGCACTTTTTGAAAAGGTTATCACTAAAAAAGTATTTGAAAAAAATACACTTCGAATCAATATTGGGGATTCGCTTTCCCTTGATTTTGTCAACGAAGTACTTTTTGATTACCAGTTCAAACGAGTTGATTTTGTTACAGAACCCGGTGATTTTTCAGTTCGAGGCGGAATTATTGATGTATTTTCCTTTTCGCATGAAGAACCTTATCGAATTGAGTTCTTTGGTGACGAAGTTGAGAGCATTCGAACCTTTGATATTGAAACACAACTTTCCAATGAGATTTTAAAAAAATTGGTGATTGTTCCCAATTTTGAGAGCAAATCCATTCAAGAAAAACGAGAAAGCTTTTTCGATTATCTATCGAATAAAACTCGTGTTTTCATCAAGTCACCCACACTAACAAAACACCAATTAAATTCCTTATTCAAAAAAGCGGAGGTCAATTTCGAACAATTATCCAAAGAATTAAATCATTCGAAACCAGCAGAATTATTCTGCAATGAGGAGTTGATTACCCAAGAACTTCCAAAATTTACGCATGTCGTTTTTGGAAATCTTGATAAGACTTTGATGCAAGGTTCTGACGAATCGATTGCTTTTGATGTGAAAACACAACCTGCATTTAACAAGCAATTCGATCTCTTAATTGACGATTTAAAAAGCAAGGAAGAAGCTGGTTATAAAACCTATTTATGCTGCTCGAACGAACAACAGGTAAAGCGATTTAAAGATATTTTCGAGGATTTAAATAGCAATTTGCATTATGCCGGTATCGTCCTACCACTCTTCCACGGATTTATTGATCATGACGCAAAAGTTGTATGCTATACCGATCATCAAATCTTTGAACGCTACCACAAATTCAAGATTAAAAATGGGTATGCGAAAAAACAAGCTATTACGCTCAAAGAACTCAACACCCTAGAAATTGGCGATTATGTAACGCATATTGATCACGGTATTGGAAAATTTGGCGGACTGCAAAAGATTGAGGTTGAAGGAAAAAAACAAGAGGCCATCAAATTGATATATGGTGATCGTGATATTCTCTATGTCAGTATACACTCGCTTCACAAGATTACCAAATTCAATGGTAAGGATGGAAAGCCACCCAAGATTTATAAACTTGGATCTGCAGCTTGGAAAAAGGTTAAACAAAAGACCAAAGCTCGCGTGAAGCATATCGCTTACAACTTGATACAATTGTACGCGAAACGAAAGATGAAAAAAGGGTACGCTTTTGGGCCAGACACCTTCATGCAGCATGAACTAGAAAGTAGCTTTTTGTATGAAGATACACCCGATCAATTGTCATCTACACAAGATGTGAAAAGAGATATGGAAAAGGAGCAGCCTATGGACCGATTGGTTTGTGGTGATGTTGGTTTTGGTAAGACCGAAGTTGCCGTAAGAGCCGCATTTAAAGCGGTAGACAATGGTAAACAAGTTGCTGTTTTAGTTCCGACAACCATTCTTGCCTTTCAACATTTCAAAACTTTTTCAGAACGATTGAAAGACTTCCCGGTTCAAATCGATTACTTGAATCGTTTTCGAACAGCCAAAGAAAAAAGAGAGGTTATTGAAAACATCAATAATGGAAGAATTGATATTGTAATTGGAACGCATCAATTGACCAATCAGAAAATCAAGTTTAAAAATCTTGGATTATTGGTTATTGATGAAGAACAAAAATTTGGAGTTGCTGTCAAAGACAAACTAAAAACAATTAAAGAAAACGTAGATACTTTAACCCTCACCGCTACCCCAATTCCAAGAACACTTCAATTTAGTTTGATGGCAGCACGGGATTTGTCAGTCATCAAAACACCACCTCCAAATAGACATCCTATTGAAACCAATGTGATTCGTTTTTCTGAAACCACAATCCGTGATGCAATTACCTATGAGATCAATCGAGGCGGACAAATATTCTTCATTCACAATCGAATTGAAAACATTAAAGAAGTTGCGGGAATGTTGCAACGCCTTGTTCCATCGGCAAAAATCGGAATCGGTCATGGTCAAATGGAAGGTAAAAAATTGGAGCAATTGATGATGCAATTCATGAATGGCGATTTTGATGTTCTTGTCTCTACGACCATTATTGAAAGCGGATTGGATGTGCCAAATGCCAATACTATTTTCATTAACAATGCCAACAACTTTGGACTTTCAGACTTGCATCAAATGCGCGGAAGAGTTGGACGATCCAATAAAAAGGCGTTCTGTTACTTTATCACTCCGCCTTATCATATGATGACTGATGACGCTAGAAAAAGAATTCAAGCCGTTGAAATGTTCTCCGATTTGGGAAGTGGCATCCATATTTCCATGAAAGACTTGGAGATTCGAGGAGCTGGTGATTTATTGGGAGCTGAACAAAGCGGATTCATCAATGATATCGGATTTGAGACCTATCAAAAGATCTTGGCGGAAGCTATCGAAGAATTGAAAGAAAATGAATTTGCTGAACTTTATAAGGATTCTCAACCGGAGCAAAAGGAATTTGTAAAAGAGGTAACAATCGATACCGACTTTGAAATTTTATATCCGGATGACTATATCAATTCAGTAACCGAACGATTGAGTTTGTATAATGATTTGACTGCTATCGAAGATGAAGAAGGACTTCTAAAATACACCAATGAAATCATCGACCGATTCGGAAGTTTACCAACTCAGGTGGTTGATTTGTTTGATAGCGTGCGGATTAAGTGGTTGGCAAAGTCTTTAGGAATCGAAAAAATCATCTTGAAGCAAAAGCGAATGATTGGTTATTTTGTTTCCGATCAACAGAGTGAATTTTATCAGACGGAAGCTTTTACCAAAGTTCTTCAATATGTTCAAAAGAATTCAAAAAGTTGTGTAATGAAAGAGAAACAAACGAAAAACGGCTTGCGATTACTGATTACATTTATCAGAATTGATTCGGTTCAAAAGGCCTTGCAAACCCTTCAAAACATTTAAGCATGTTGGTTGAGTTCGATACTTTATCAGACGATGCAAAAATTTGGATTTATCCATCCAGTCGAAAATTTTACAAGGAAGAAATTGTTGAAATTGAGGGACTTGTTAAAAATTTTGTTACCAATTGGAAGTCTGAAGACAGCAGTTTCAAAGCTTCCTTTGAGCTAAAGTACGATCGATTCATTGTCCTGGCTGCAGAAGATACCGAGGCACCTCTGCGCAGTTCAGAAATTGATGAGTCGGTTGCCTTTATGATCTCACTGCAAAGCACCTATGATGTGATTTTGATTGATCGATTGAATGTTTGTTTCAAACAAGGGGAGTTTGTGCAATACAAAGACCTTAAGGAGTTTAAAAAACTGATTAAAAATAAATCGGTTTCTAAAAAGTCTATTATCTTCGATAACTTAATATCCAATCTAGCTGATTACAAGGAGTTTTGGGAAATTCCAATTACAGATAGTTGGTACAATCGGTTTTTGAAGTAATGCAATCAACCACTGCAAAGAATCTCTTACTACTCCTCCTCGCTTCCTTATTGATTAGCACGTCCGGTGTACTCGGTAAATACATCGATATGCCTGTGGCGGTCATTATTTGGTTTCGAGCCTTTTTTGCCATGATCTTGTTATACGGGTTTTGCAAAATCAAAAAGCAAGAACTGAAAATTAAGTCTTCAAAACATAAAATTCCGTTTCTATTGGGTGGTGTTTTTATGGCTGTTCATTGGATTACTTATTTCTATGCTTTGAAGCTATCCAATGTGGCTTTGGGAGTTTTATCATTATATACTTTCCCAATTTTTACGGCCATCTTAGAACCTGTTTTTCTCAAAATAAAATTCAACCCAAGATATATTGTATTGGGCATCATTGTTCTTATTGGTTTGTATGTGCTAACACCCGATTTAGATTTTAAAAATAGTTATGTGCAAGGTATTCTGATTGGACTGTTCTCAGCCTTGTGTTATGCCATTCGAATATTGATTTTTAAACAATATGTCGATTCCTACAATGGCACAGTTTTGATGCTCTACCAGACCGTCGTGATCAGTGTTTTACTATTTCCGACTTTGTTTTTCATGGATTTGTCTGCCTTCCAAAGTCAATTGCCTTATATCCTAATTTTAGCAGTCGTTACCACAGCCACGGGTCACAGTTTAATGTTGCACGCTTTGAAATTCTTTTCGGCGACAACGGCATCAATTATAAGCAGCCTTCAACCTGTCTTCGGAATTTTACTAGCCTTTATTTTCCTCAATGAAATTCCGGTTCAAAACACATACGTCGGCGGAACCATCATTCTGTTTGCAGTTCTCATTGAAAGTATTAAAAGTAGAAAGCCTTAAATCACTTCAAATTGTTTACCGGGCAATGGCCGAAGCACACCTTTCAATTCTAATCCTAACAAAATTGAAGATAGTTTGTAAATGGGAATTTGGGTTTGTAGAGCAATGATATCTAGCAATTGTTTTCCATTTTCGAAGAGGTAATCATAAATTCGTTGCTCCTCAACATCCAAATCAACAAATAACTGTTTTTGAATGACTTTTTCAGAACTGGCTTCTGGAAGATCCCAGTTTAAAAACTCGATAACGTCTTCAGGTTGTGTTATCATAATCGCTTGATTGTTTTTAATCAAATTGTTGCATCCTTTACTAAAACTATCCTTAATTCGACCGGGCACCGCAAATACATCTCGATTGTATGAATTGGCAATATCTGCAGTCACTAATGAGCCACCTTTTTCCGCAGATTCTACCACAATAGTAGCTTGAGATAAACCTGCAATGATGCGATTACGTTTTAAAAAATTTTCTCGTAAGGGTTGTTCGTCGTGCCAAAATTCAGAAATAAATCCGCCTCTAGTTTCCATATCCGAAACATACTTTTTATGAATTTTCGGATAGGTATGATTTAATCCGTTTGCCAAAACAGCGAGGGTTGTCAACTCACATGCCAAGGCCTCCTTATGGGCACAAATATCTACTCCGTAGGCAAATCCGCTTACGATGGTTGGCTCATATTTCCTCAGAGATTGAATCAACGACTTGCAAAAATCTCTACCATAGGAGGTCATATTACGCGTTCCAACTATAGAAATCATCCTACGATTCTCAAAATTGAAGTTGCCCCTTTTAAAAAACAAAATAGGCGCATCAATGCAGTGCTTTAGGTATTCCGGATACGTATCATTCAGAAAGTATTCGTAATCTATCTGATGACTTAAAATAAATTCAAGTTCCTTTTCGGCAGATTCCAAAACGGAAGAATCCTTCAAACTATCGATGGTGAGTGATCCTATTCCATCAATCTTCTGTAATCGATGTGATTTTTCTTCAAATATTCCGGAAGCGCTTCCGACGATAGTAATTAATTTTTTTGCAATGACATCACCAATTAATTTACTCTTTTGCAAGCGCAAAACTGCAAGTAATTCTTTCTTTTCCATAGATTTTCAATAGCAGGGTCAAGATAAAAATTTTTGTTGATAATTTTTTCGACCCCGAATTGCTTCGCCTTCATATTTTTCTAAATTTGTTTACTATGAATTTAGACAAGTACATTAGCGATTTAT
>CAYFJL010000061.1:0-15642 GCA_964343335.1 uncultured Polaribacter sp.
CATCTGATTTGTACTTTATCTGTTAAAAAAAGAGGGATAAAAGTACTAAAATTTAACCTTAATACTGCTTAGCAAATCAATTTATATCCGAATCCGCGTACATTTATAATTTTGATGGATTCGTCATCTTTCAATTTCTTTCGAAGTTTGGAGATAAAGACGTCCATACTTCGTGCGTTGAAGAAATCGTCGTTGCCCCACAATTTATTCAGGATAAAACTGCGATCTAAAATGGCATTCTTCTTTTCGATCAAAAAGAATAATAATTGCGCTTCACGATGGGTGAGTTGTTGCTGTTCGCCATGTAACTCGAGATATTGTTGGGTCAAGTTGAAGTGATAGGCACCAACCTTTAAGTTTTCCTTGTCAACTTTTAAACTTACCCGTTGTAATAAAGCCTTAATTCGAACGATTAACTCCTCCATGGAAAATGGTTTTTTGAGATAATCGTTGCCACCATGTTCGAAGCCTTCAACTACATCCGAAGTTTGGGATTTGGCCGTTAAAAATATGATGGGGATTGAGCTATTTTCTTCTCGAATTTCTTTGGCTAGGGTGAATCCGTCTTTTTTGGGCATCATCACATCAAGAACCAGAATATCGGGTTGTTTCTCATGGTACATTTGAAGAGCCTGTTCACCATCGGCTGCATGAAAGACCTCAAAATCTCGACTTTCAAGGGTCTCGCTCACAATCATGCCCAAACTCGCTTCGTCTTCAGCTAAAAGTACTTTGATCTTATTCATGGGGAATGCTAATGGTAAATATAGTTTTCTTTCCGTCAGAAGATAGCGAAATACTTCCGTTGTGTTTTTCTACAATCTTTTTACAGTAGTATAATCCTATTCCGAAGCCCTTCACATCATGTGTATTTCCTTTGGGTACTCGGTAAAACTTCTCGAAGATTTTATTCTGCTGATTTTTATCGATTCCGCTTCCATTATCAGCAACGCTAATCTTGGTTTCACCTTTGGAAGTATTGACAGAAACATTGATGTCATTTCCTCCATATTTTAAAGCGTTGTCTATTAAATTGGAAATTACATTTTCAAAATGGAAATCGTCAATATGATGCATCGCTTGGTCTGAATTTGAAGAAAATTCAATGGCTTTATGGGAATGCAACTCTTGGTTCTTAGCAACAAGTTTTTGACACATTTCAACAATATTTTGTTGTGATTTTTTCAACAGCAAACTTTCGCTATCTAAGGTTGCGGTTTCCAATAGTTTTTCCACCATCAAATGCAACTTGTTTAATTGATGCGAAGACATGTTTAAATACTTCTTGGTCTTTTCTTTATCATTTATCGCATTAAAACTATCGATGGCTTCGAGTGCTGTCGAAATGGTGGTAATAGGCGTCTTAAATTCGTGCGTAATATTGCTAATCAAATCGTTTTTGATGGCCGCTAATTCTTTTTGTTGATTGATAATCTTCAGCAAATAGAATAAGGTTGAAATAATTACTAAGGCTAACAGAAACGAAATTAAAATCCCGGTAAAACTCTTTTTCAAAACATCAAATGTTGTGGTGTCGTGAAATACAAATAAAGATTGATTTGATCGCAAATAAGTTGATTTTGCTTCCAATTTATTGGCGTATAAGGTGGAGTCTTTGGCCGTTGTTGCATTTAAACTATCGGCAACATAATAGTTGAAATAATAGTCGGTTTTGATATTATATTTTCCCAATTCTTTTGAGAAGATGGAGTCAAATTTTTCAAACTGGATTTTATCATCTTTAAAGGCAATAAACACACTCTGAATGCCCTTGATTAAATTCAGACTGTCCATTTGCCTTTTGCCATTAAATACCTTGTAATCTATTTTTTCGGCTTTACCATCCAATGGTTTCTGATTTCGATGTTTAAATGATTTTGACGTGATGGAATCAATAATCAAAATAGAGTCCAAAAGTTCAGGAAGCTTTTCGTACTCTGATGGATCGTCGGTTGTGATTTTAAGGGAAGTTATTTTCAGGTCTTTTCCTTTTTTAGTGGAGTCCTTCGGATTTAGATTTTTGAAAATTGATAAGCCTTCTGTATTTACATTGGAAACAATACTAAAGAAGTTTTTCTTAGACAAGCCCGAATAATAACTCTCTACTGTATTGTTTAAACTCAACAAGATTTCATTAGAAACACGCTGCTTATTTTCCTTGTAATTCTGATAATTCCAGTACAATTGAACTCCAATGGTAGCCATAATGGTAACTACGATAATATAGAATGATAAGCGGTACTGTTTCGTGTTCATGGTTCAAATATAGCTAGTAAAAACCTAAAAAATAGACCGTTAACAGTCGTTAACATTCGTTAACCGTGCAGAAAGAAAGTATTGTTCACTTTTGTATCATAATTCTAAAATACCAGAACCATGACTAATATTATTACAAACATCGTATTGACCATGATGTACTTTTGTTCATCACTTTTCTTGGGTTCCAATTCCTTTGAATTAGAAACAGATGCAAAACCAAAGGTTGAAATTTCATCAGTTTCCATAGTGACTTCTTCCATTGAAGATTTAAAAACTATCGATTGGAATGATGTACAATCTGTATTTATCGAAAATCCAAAGAATAAAAAAATTGCTCTTAACTTTGAATTGAAATCGGGTAAGTTTAAAACTTTTAAGAATTCATTTTGTGTAAACGGAAAAACAAAAGATCTAGATCAATTGATTTTAAAAGCCCAAAAGGGAGTGAAGAGATTAATCAAAATTTCAAATAAAAACCAAAAAGCCTAACATGAAAACACAATTAATAGTAGTAGCAGTTTTATCATTTTTCACCCAATCTGTAGTAGGACAACAATTTTCTGGAAAGGCCATTTACAAAACCAGTCGAAAAACCAATTTTAGTGTAAAAACTGGAAACCCAGGAATGGACGATAAAATGGCAGAAGAAATTAAAAAGAAGATTCAAAAAATGAACCAAAAAACGTTTGTTTTAGAATTCAATAAAAATAGCTCGACCTATAAAGAAAAGGCAAAACTAGATGCTCCAAATCCGAAAGCACGGGTAGGAGGTGCCATGGTGATGTCTTTTGGAAGTGGAGCGGGAAGTGTCTTGTACAAGAACTTATCTGAAAAGCGTTATGTGAACGAAACTGAATTACTTAGCAAGCGATTTTTAATAAAGGATACCCTAACCAATTACGACTGGAAACTCAGTTCCGACACGAAAAATATTGGCGAGTACACTTGTTATAAAGCCACTTTTACACGCGAAGTTGAAAACATTAGTATGAGCATGATAGACGGTGAATCCAAGGAGGTTAAAAAAATGGAAACGATTACCACTACGGCTTGGTACACACCTGAAGTTCCTATCAGTAATGGTCCAAGTAATTGGCAAGGATTACCGGGTTTGATTCTAGAAATTAACGATGGAAGATCCTTAATTGTATGTACAGAAATCGTTTTAAGCAAAGACAACTCCATTCAAATTGTTGAGCCTGAAAAGGGTAAAGTAGTGAATCAAGAAACCTATGAGAAAATTTCCAGGGAAAAGACCAAAGAAATGATGGAACGCTTTAAGTCAAGAAGAGGAAACGGCATGCAAATCAGAATAGGAGGATAAATTTTGTTTAATTATTTGATGGGGATGATTAAACTTTTAAGGTTTTTTTAAGTCTAAGCAGGTAGTAATAAAAGTATTTTTACCGAAAATTTAATCAAACACAATGAAAAAACTAATCATCCTCGTTCTATTACTAACCACATTTTCAGGATTTTCACAGAAAAAATTTGAGGGAAAAGCGACTTATATGTCTAAAACAACCATGGATATGAGTCGGTTTGGAAACAACGTTTCTGAAGCTCAAAAAAAGCAGTGGGCGGCTCGAATGAAAAGCTTTCTTGAAAAAACATACACGCTGAGCTTTAATCAAAATGAGTCTTCTTGGAAAGAGGATGTGAAGCTTGATGCACCTGGAACTCAAGGAATGCGTTGGGGAGCTAGCAATGGTCAAGGATCTATTTACAAGAATTTTTCCTCTGCCGAAATGGTACAAGATACCGAGCAGTTCAGCAAGCGTTTTAGAATTCAAGAAGAAATGACTCAGCCTCAGTGGCAAATGACTGCAGAGACTAAGAAAATCGGACAATATACTTGCTACAAAGCAACTATGGTCAAAGAAGATAAAAGTATCAATTGGGGAAGAATGTTTGGTAGACGCGGCCGAAGAGGTGGCGATCAAAAGAAAGATTCAACTCAAACTAAAAAAGAAGAAGTACCTACACTTGCTGTAACTGCATGGTTCACTCCTGAAATTCCTGTGAAAACTGGTCCGGCTGAATATTACGGTTTACCAGGGTTAATCTTAGAATTGAATGCCGGAAGAACCACCATGCTGTGTACAGAAATTGTATTAAACCCTGAAGAATCAATCACCATTGAAGTACCATCCAAAGGGAAAGAAGTGACTAGAGATGAGTACAACACAATTATTAAAGAAAAGACAAAAGAAATGCGAGAGCGTTTCCGAGGTAGAAGAGGTGGAAGAGGTAGATTCTAAGAATTCAACAAATTAAAACCATGAAAAAAATTATTTTAATTGCCATTTTCTTGGCAACAGGGATTGTTAGTGCCCAAGTAAAACTAACGGGAGTTGTAAAAGACTCTATTGGTGAACCGCTTGAAATGGTCAATGTGATTGCTATCGATACATTATCAAAAGCCATAAGCTCTTTCGGTTTTTCGAATGCGAAGGGAGTCTACAAATTAGATTTGCAGCGGAATAAAGTTTACAATGTCAAGATATCTTATGTGGGTTTAAAAACAATAAGCGACATTGTTAAAACCACTGATAAGGATATTGTCAAAAATTATACGATGCAAAACGACAATACGTTGGATGAAATTCAAATTGTTTCTAAAATGCCTGTGACGGTCAAAGGGGATACCATTGTCTACAACGCCGATTCCTTTAAAAACGGAACAGAACGAAAACTGGAAGACGTCTTAAAGAAACTACCCGGAGTCGAAATAAATGACGATGGTCAAATTGAAGTCGAAGGGAAAACAGTCGAAAAAGTGATGGTAGACGGAAAAGATTTCTTTGATGGCGATTCGAAATTGGCTACCAAAAACATTCCGTCTAACGCTGTTGATAAGATCCAAGTATTAAGAAACTTTGCCGATGTTAGTCAGTTAAGAGGTGTGCAAGACAATCAAGATCGTGTTGCCTTGAATATCAAACTAAAGAAAGGAAAAGAAGCTTTTTGGTTTGGAGACATTACCGGTGGATTCGGACAATCACCGAATGAGAACTTGTACTTATTCCAGCCAAAGTTATTCTACTACAGTCCGAAATATACCATCAATGTGATTGGTGATATCAACAATATTGGGGAGGTGGTGTTGAACCGAAGAGATGTTCGAAACTTTAGTGGCGGATTTAGAAGTCAGAGTCCGAATAACGGAACAAACTTAAGTTTGGCCTCAGCCGGAATCGGATTTTTAAATGCCAATGCAAGAAATGCCAACCGAATTGAAACCAAGTTGACTGCGGTTAACTTCAGTTATTCTCCGAATAAGAAATTGGATTTAAGCGGATTCTTAATCTGGTCAGGAAACCAAAATGGACAAAGAAATCGAAGAATTGTTGATTATGTAGATCCTACGATTCCAGATGATCAAACCGATAACACCACAGATCAAACCAGTAACACCGGACTTTTAAAGTTAAGTGCTATTTATAAGAAAGACTTCAATAATCAATTGAACTATGATGTGATTGGGCGTTTTTCAAATGAATTCAGAACTGACTTAGAATCTTCAAGAGTATTAGGAAATAACATTCGTATTGGTGAAGATGCTACGCCATTTAGAATCAATCAGAACTTTAGTTATTTCTATACGGCGAATGAAAAGAATATTTTCGCGCTAGAGGTTCAACACTTATTGCAAGATGAAGATCCATTCTATGCGGCTTCATTGGATAACAATCCGAATAGTAGTTTAGACGGATTTGATGGTCCTGCTAACGAATTGGGATTAGATACCAATCAGCAGATCTACCAATTAGAACAAGACAGACGTGTAAAGTCAAATCAAGTTGATGCGAAGTTGGATTACTATTACATCATCAACCAAAGAAGTAACTTCAACTTTGTTGGAGGAACTATTTTGAGTAGACAGAATTTTGATTCAAGATTCTATCAAGTTTTAGACAACGGAAATATTGTAAATCCTTCCTTGAATAATGTGCCAACAGCAAATGATACAGAGTATAATTTCTCTGACATCTATGCAGGTATGCGTTACCGATTGAAAGCTGGTATTTTTACGTTCACACCCGGATTTACAGTCCACGCTTACAATTTGAACAATACGCAGTTCGGAACCCAATACTTTGAAGATTCATTCCAGAAAATATTGCCAGAATTCCAAATGATTATGCAGTTTAAGCGTAGTGAAAATTTACGTTTGAATTACCGTCAGAGTGTGAATTTTACGGATGTGAATGCCATTGCTGAAGGATTGGTTGCCAATAGTTACAACTCTTTCTTCTTTGGTAATGAAGATATCTTAAATGCCCAAGTAGAGAATATTTCACTTAGTTACGGAAGCTTCAATTTATTCAACTACACGAATATTTTTGCAAGAGCATCGTACAGCAGAACCACAGACCAAATTGCAAGTACGGTGAACTTCGTACCTGGATCGGTTGTGTCTACTAGAACAAATTTGAACATTCCTGAGGATGTAGAAAATTTCAATTTATTAGGAAGTATCAGTAAGACTTTCAATAGAATCGAAACAAGAGTTTTTGGTAGCTATACCTATTTTCAAGGATTCCAGTTCTTTGGGGCTAACCAAAACCAAATCCAGAGTAATGTGTATAGCTTAAGGCCAAGAATTCGTACAAACTTTAGAAAGGCGCCAAACTTTAGTGTAAGCTATAACGTGACTTGGAACAACCAGGATAACACGAATTTAACGTCCAATGCAGTGAATTCATTTGGTACGGTAACAACGGCTCCAAGAATTGATTTTGATGCCTATTTATGGGATGCACTAACCATTAAGAGTGATTTTACTTACAATGAAGTTAGACAAGATGGTGCACTTCAAAACATGTTTAAAATTTGGAACTTCACCATGGCTTACAGAAAAAATAGAGATGCCAAATGGGAATACGAATTGGTAGGAAGCAACTTATTGGGAACTGATTCTCGAGTAAATGTGGGTCTTAATAATATTGCGAACAGCATTAATGAAACCTTTATCTTACCAAGATTTATTAGTTTGAGAATGCGTTACCAATTGTAATCATCAATAAAAATGTAAAGAAAGACTCAATTTAATTGGGTCTTTTTTTATGGAGATACCTATTTTAGCAACATGAGTTTATTGGCTAGTAAATCACCTTGGTACGCTACTGGAAAAAGTCTGGGACTCTTATTCTTTTACTTACTTACGGGTCTGTTTTTAGACAGCTATTTCTTTGTTGAAATTACCGAACACGCTCAATGGTACGCGAATATTGTGATGTTCATTGTAACCGGAATTGTGTTTTACACGGTTCCTAAAAGAAACAAAGAACAAATGATCACCGCCATTTTAATTGCTATTATCGGTGAGTATTTGTTTTCCATTGTCATGGGGATGTATACCTACCGTTTGGAGAATGTACCGCATTACGTACCTCCGGGTCATGCTTTGGTGTATATGGCAGTTCTATACTTTTCAAAGGCCTCGTCGATTATCAAACATCGTAAGAACCTGGAGATCGTATTCGCAATTTTCATTTTTATCTATGCCACTGTTTTTCTGGTGGTTAAAAATGACGTCTTTGGATTTGTAATGACCATTGCTACACTTACCATTCTGAAGTTCAAACCAAGAGAGAGGTTGTTCTATTTGACCATGTATATTACTGTTGCTTATCTAGAAATCGTTGGAACGAATTACTTATGTTGGAAATGGCCGTCTACGGCTTGGGGCATCTTTGATTTCCTTCCGAGTTTTAATCCTCCAAGTGGAATTAGTTTCTTTTACTTCGGATTGGATTTGGGTTGTTTATGGCTTTATAAACAACGACATAAATTGGCATGGAATCGGATGAAATCCATACGAAAGATACGAGCAAAACGTTTGCTTACTACCTAAATGATTTATTGAAGATGTCGATAAAGGTTGAAAATATTCGAAAAGATTACGGCAGACAAATTGCCTTGAACAGTGTTTCCTTTTCTGCGGAAAAGGGAGAGGTAATTGCATTGTTGGGACCCAACGGAGCGGGGAAATCAACTTTGATGAAAATCTTAACAGGATACTTGCAGCCAACTTCAGGGAAGGCTATCGTGAATGCATATAATGTTGCTACTCAAAAATTACAAGCTCAAAAAGGAACCGGTTATTTGCCTGAACAGAACCCACTTTACAAAGAGATGTTCGTAAAAGAATACTTGCAATTTCACGCTGGTATCTCAGGATTGAATAAAGCCGATGTTTTGGAGACTATTGAGCGCGTTGGATTGACCCCTGAAGCCCATAAAAGAATCAAGCAATTATCTAAAGGATACCAGCAAAGAGTTGGTCTCGCAGCGGCGATTATTCACAATCCAGAAGTGCTCATTTTAGATGAGCCGACTACCGGACTCGATCCTAATCAATTGACTGAAATTCGAAAATTAATTGTTGATCTAGGAAAAGAAAAGACCGTACTGCTTTCAACTCACATCATGCAAGAGGTAGAGGCCATGTGTGATCGCGTATTGATTTTAAACAAGGGAAATCTGGTGCTCAATACCAAACTCAAGGAGTTGAAAGAACCTCTTGAAACGGTCTTTAGAAAATTGACTACCGCTTCTTAAACAAAGCTTTTCCTAGTTTGTATTTAGGATCATAGGTATACACCAATGGTAAATGAGAAATTTCGGATCCATCTGGCTTTACGATTTTATAGTCACCTGAATCTAGGTTGTAATACAATTTTTGTTCTTCGGCAATGACAGACACATAAGGTCCGTCATGTTTGTGACTTTGTTGGTGTATGTGATGTACTTGATCGGAATGATTCTCTTTGAAATAGGTTAATAAATCATCTTCATCAATAGAAAAAACGGCAATTTTCCCTTCTTTATCCCGAAGATGGTACCTGTTGAAAATTCCATCGTATTGGTAAAGATCCACAATAATGTCCTCCAATTGAGTCACTATTTTTTCAATCTTGAGCTTCCCATTTTTTACAATGACATTCTGATTGGAAATATGTCCTTTCTTTTGAAACATAGATACCACAAATCCGATTCCGATGAACAGTGCAATCAATATTTGCCAAATGTATTCAATGAGATCATCGAGATCTTCCATCATAGAAATTAGAAAGACAATGGCGCCAAAACCAATAATTAGGAGACATCCACTTACCGCATCTGGTTCGTTGGAAGGTTTCTTTTTCCCTTTTTGATAAAATACCATGGATTTGTTTTGAATTGAGTCAATCCAAATGTAGGGAAATAGAAGGAAAGTAACGACTTACATTTCGGGCATTTTTTGATTCACCCAATTTTTTAGGATTTCCAATTCTTGCTCCGTCAAGGCTGGTCGCTTGCTTTTAAATGGCATATACTTGATATCATCTTTGGGTAGTTGAACCCGAGCGATGATGTCTGTGATGTTCTCTTTCGTTGCCGCATAAGTGTCTAACATTTTCTTTCTTCCAAACTTGGGGAAATGACACGGGGTACACTTTTGAGCCATGATCGGTTTGATGTCTTTGTTGCAAGTAATACCGGTTAATTCGGACTTTGTTTTGTAAACAGCAACGTCTTTTGTTGTCTTACAATTTTGAAAAATTAGTGCAGTTATTAGGCACGCCAACAAGGTACTAGTAGTAGTTTTTTTCATAAAAGGTTGATTTGATGATGTTTAAAATTAATCAACCTATTGTTCAATAGCCGTTAAAGAAATGTTATTTGTTAATTCAACTTGAATTTAATCTGTTCTCTTTCTAAAAGCGATAGCAATTCGCCAGACACATGCACTTTGGTGTTTCTACTTGGTAATAACACCTCGGTTTTGCTTTCTGGATCCTTTACCAAGAACTTCACAGACTGCTTTCCTTTGTGATTTTTAAGGATGCTATCCAAGTTCAAAATCGTTTGTTCATTCACCTTTTGCAATGGGATTTTTAAAGTGAGTTTTTCACAGTGCTTTTCCAGAACTTCCGAGAGCAATTTCATATCTACAAATGAGATTTTCACATCATCGTTGTAGAAGTTCTTTTTGAAATTCACTTTTACGAAAACGAAATTTTGTAAGAATAAGAAATGCTTGAATTTTAGATATTCTTCCTTGAATATTCTAAACTCGTAACTGCTATCATAGTCTTCAATAGTAAAAGAAGCCCAAGGATTCCCACTCTTCGAAACCAAATGATTCACGTTGGAAATAATTCCAGCAAAGCTCATATTTTTCCCTACAAACTGCTTCAAATCTCTGTTTAGGAATGAAATATCTCCGTTGCAAAATTTAAGTTGGTATTTGTAATCATCTAATGGATGGGCAGAAATGTACATCCCGATTACTTCTTTTTCCTGAGAAAGTAGTTCTAGGGTTCCCCAAGTTTCACAATGCGGAATTTCAGGTTCTGGAAATTGAATGCTCGAGGCTTCTCCGAACAAGGAAACTTGGGCAGAGTTTTCATTTTCTTGATGTCTACTTCCATATCGCATGGCACGTTCTAAGAAGGTACTGCCTTTCTCGTCCAAACTGAAATATTGCGCTCTGTGGGTATCTTCGAATGAATCAAATGCCCCGGCCTTCACCAAGTTTTCAAAAGCTTTTTTATTGGCTGCTCTTAAATCAACTCGTTTGGTCACATCAAAAATAGAAGTGAAGTTTCCATTTTCTTTTCGTTCGTTTATGATAGCCTTTACTGCATTACTACCCACACCTTTAATGGCAGCCATTCCGAATCGGATAGCCCCTTCCTTGTTTACGGAGAACTTTAAGAATGATTCATTGATATCTGGTCCAAGTACGGTGAGTCCCATTCGCTTACATTCGTTCATGAAGAAGGTCACCTGCTTGATGTCATTCATGTTGTTCGAAAGCACAGCCGCCATGTATTCAGCAGGATAATGTGCTTTTAGGTAGGCGGTTTGGTAGGCGATCCAAGCATAGCAAGTAGAGTGACTTTTATTAAAGGCATAACTTGCAAATGCCTCCCAGTCTTTCCAAATTTTTTCTAGTTTTTCTTCAGGATGTCCATTGCCTTTGGCCTGTTCTAAAAACTTTGGTTTCATTTTGGCAAGCACGGCTGCCTGCTTTTTACCCATGGCTTTTCGAAGAATGTCGGCTTCACCTTTGGTAAAGTCCGCTAGCTTTTGGGATAAGAGCATAACTTGCTCCTGGTATACGGTGATTCCGTAGGTTTCAGAAAGATACTCTTCCATCACAGGAAGATCATATTCAATTTCTTCCTCACCATGCTTTCTACGAACGAAAGATGGAATGTATTCCATCGGACCTGGTCTGTAGAGTGCATTCATGGCAATTAAATCCCCGAAAACAGTTGGTTTGAGCGAACGCATGTGTTTTTGCATTCCTGGAGATTCATACTGAAAAATCCCAATGGTTTCTCCCCTTTGGAAAAGCTCGTAGGTTTTTTCATCTTCCAAAGGAAAACTTTCGGGATCCAAATCAACGCCATGTAATGCCTTGACAATTTTTACAGTGTCTTTGATCAGCGTTAAAGTTTTCAATCCCAAGAAATCCATCTTCAACAAACCGGCAGATTCTACGACTGAGTTGTCGAACTGAGTGACGTACATGTCTGAATCTTTCGCTAGTGCAACAGGTACGAAATTGGTGATGTCATCCGGCGTAATAATTACCCCACAAGCATGAATTCCAGTATTACGAAGCGAACCCTCTAAGATGGTTGCTTTTTGAACGGTTTCTGATTCCACCCCGTCTCCCTCGGCAATGTTCCGAAGCTCCGATACATTTTGCTTTTCTTCCTCTCGTAACCCATCTATTTTTGATTTACTCTTAGGATCATCACCGAAAATGTTCTTCAATTTTACACCTGGAATCAATTTGGCAATTCGGTCTGCCTCAAATAAGGGTAAATCCAATACCCTAGCTGTATCTCGAATCGAAGATTTCGCAGCCATAGTTCCGTAGGTAATGATTTGTGCTACTTGATTGGCACCGTATTTATCAATCACATAATCCATCACCTTACTTCGCCCTTCGTCATCAAAATCGATATCGATATCTGGCATAGAGATACGTTCTGGATTTAAGAATCTCTCAAAAAGTAAGTCGTATTTAATTGGGTCAATGTTGGTGATCCACAAACAATAAGCAACCACTGAACCTGCGGCCGAACCACGACCAGGACCTACCGAAACGCCCATTTGCCGTGCCTCACGTATAAAGTCTTCAACAATCAAAAAATAACCCGGATAACCCGTTTTGGCAATAACGTCTAGCTCAAAATTGAGGCGATCTTTGATGTCATCAGTTAGTTCGCCATATCGTTTTTTTGCTCCTTCAAAGGTGAGGTATCTCAAGTAGTTATTTTCACCACTTTTTGGATCGTCTGAATCTGGAACAATGAATTTTTCTGGAATATCAAAAGCAGGAAGTAATACGTCTCGAGCGAGAGTGTAGGCTTCTACCTTGTCTACAATTTCTTGAATATTGATAATTGCCTCAGGAAGATCTGCAAAGAGTTCTTTCATTTCATCCGAGGACTTAAAATAATACTCTTCGTTTGGTAATCCGAAGCGATACCCGCGCCCTTTACCTTTTGGGGTGGCCTGCTTTTCGCCATCTTTCACACACAATAAAATATCATGTGCATTCGCATCCTCTTGATTTAAATAAAAGGTGTTGTTGGTAGCAACAACTTTGATATTGTGTTTCTTGGAGAACTCAAGAAGGGTCTCATTCACCACATTTTCTTCCTGCTGATTGTGGCGCATCAACTCAATGTATAAGTCGTCCTGGAATTCTTCCTTCCACCAGAGCAAGGCTTCTTCGGCTTGTTTTTCTCCGACATTTAGAATTTTACCTGGTACTTCACCATAAAGGTTACCGGTAAGCACAATGATGTCTTCCTTGTACTGTTTGATGATTTCTTTATCAATACGAGGTACATAATAGAATCCGTCTACAAAGGCAATAGAGGAAAGCTTGGCCAGGTTATGATACCCGTTTTTGTTTTTCGCTAACAGGACAACCTGATATCCATTGTCTTTTACACTTTTATTCTTGTGGTCTTCACACACATAAAACTCGCAACCAACAATGGGTTTTAAGTTGGCATCGTTGTTTTTGTTGTAACTCAACACCGAACTCACAAACTGGAAAGCAGCCATCATGTTTCCTGTATCGGTCATGGCAACTGCAGACATATTATCATTGGCGGCCGCATTGACGATATTTCCAATCTGAATCGTAGATTGAAGAACAGAGAACTGAGTGTGATTGTGAAGGTGTGCGAATTGAACACCTTCTAGTGCCGCTAAGCCGTCAGAAGTTTCACTTGAATGTTTCGACTTTTTTTCCTTCTCAAAACGCTTACGAATTCGCTCACTTTCCTTCTTAAGGTTGATGTGCTCCAAACCAATAAGCTGGATGGGCTGTGGGTTTGTTTCTGAGTAGTTTTTAAAGTAATCGGCATCGACGTCTAATTCTTCCTTCGTGAATTGTCTTAAGCGAACCAATTCGAGGAAACAACGGGTTGTTGCTTCCACATCGGCGGTTGCATTGTGAGCCTCTTCAAATGCCGCTCCGAATAAATGCTGATGCAATTCTGTTAGCGTAGGAAGTTTAAACTTTCCACCACGACCCCCAGGAATCTGACACAACAATGCGGTTTTTTCTGTACAAGTGTCAAGTACGGGAAGTTCGGTAAGGTTGTTCTCAATGCCGTATCGATAGAACTCCGCTCCCATAATATTGACATCGAATCCTACATTCTGGCCTACGATGAATTTGGTTTTGTTTAATACCTCAAGAAATCGATCCAATCCTTCATGGATATCAATTCCTTGTTCTTCGGCCAATGCCGTTGAAATTCCGTGGATTTGCTCAGAATCAAACGGAATGTTAAATCCGTCGGGCCGAATCAAAAAATGATCATTCTCCAAAAGGTTCCCCATATCATCATGCAACTGCCAAGCGATTTGAACACAACGTGGCCAGTTGTCAATATCTGAAATTGGAGCATTCCAACGTTTTGGTAAACCTGTGGTTTCGGTATCAAAAATTAAGTACATAGATGTGCCTTTGGAGAACAAAAAATTGCAAAATTAAAAGTACGAAATCATCTCAGAAATCGATGAATTACCAGCTTGACTTATCAACAAATAAAATAAGTTTTACACCATTCGTTATTCTAAATAAATTCCTATCTTTGCCGCCGATTATCACGAGATGGTAACGTATTAATAACCAAGGTCGAGAACCTTAAAAATTAAAAATTATGCCTGTAAAAATTAGATTACAAAGACACGGTAAAAAAGGAAAACCTTTCTATTGGGTAGTAGCTGCGGATTCCCGCGCTAAAAGAGATGGACGATTCTTAGAAAAATTAGGAACGTACAATCCAAATGTGAACCCTGCGATCATCAATTTAGATGTAGACAAAGCAGTAGAATGGTTACAAAATGGAGCACAACCAACAGACACAGCAAGAGCTATTTTGTCTTACAAAGGAGCAATGTTGAAAAAGCACTTATTAGGTGGTGTTGCAAAAGGAGCTTTAACTCAAGAGCAAGCAGATGCAAAATTCACTGCCTGGTTAGAAGAGAAAGAAGCGAAGATTCAAGGCAAAGCAGATGGTTTAGCAAAAGCTGAGTCTGAAGCAAAAGCCAAAGCTTTAGAAGCTGAAAAAGCGGTAAACGAAGCTAGAAAGGCAGTAGCAGTTGAAGAAGAGCCAGTTGCAGAGGCAGAAGCTGAAGTTGAGGCAGAAACTGCAGAAGAGCCAGCAGCTGAATCAACCGAAGAGACTGAAGCTACTGAGTAAAACAATCGACGATAAACAATGCGTTTAGAAGATTGTTTTTATTTAGGAAAAATTGTAAGAAAGTACAGTTACAAGGGTGAGTTGATTATCTTTTTAGATACTGACGAACCAGAAAGCTATCAAAATTTGGAATCAGTATTTGTGCAATTGGGTACAAGCCTGGTTCCATTTTTTTTGGAGCGAAGTTCATTGCAGAAAAAAGGCCAATTGCGCGTAAAGTTTGAGGGCATTGAATCAGAAGCAGATGCAGATTCACTGTTGGGATTAGAAATTTATTTGCCCTTGACTTTATTACCAAAACTATCTGGAAAATCATTCTATTATCATGAGGTGGTAGGATTTCTCTTGAAGGATGTGAATAAAGGTGATATTGGAGTCATTTCGAATGTAAATGACAAATCTGCACAACCATTGTTTGAGGTTGGAGAAGGAGAAGAGGTTTTATTTGTGCCTGCAATTGATGAATTCATCAAGGAGATAGATCGTAATAAGAAGGTTATTTTGGTTGAAACGCCAGAGGGTCTTTTGGATTTATAGAAATAAAGAGAGGTGGCCGAGTGGTCGAAGGCGCACGCCTGGAAAGTGTGTATACCTCAAAAGGGTATCGAGGGTTCGAATCCCTTCCTCTCTGCAAAAGGAATCC
>CAYFJL010000062.1:0-15309 GCA_964343335.1 uncultured Polaribacter sp.
CGATAAATGTGTTCTTAAAAGTTTCCACTTTAATACCTACCATAAGTTCGGTCCAATGAGAACTTAAACTTTCGGTAACAGGAGTATTGATGGGAGTTGAGGGGAAATAAATGCCGTTATCGGGATCGATAACATTCGGCGTGTAACTGTTCAGGGTTTGGTCAAAGAAACTTAATCCATATCTGAATCCAAGGAAAATTTCATTGTTCATATCCAACCAGTTATTATAAGAGTTGAAATTGAATCCCAATCGCATGTAGCTTCCACTCGCAGTAGAATTTGTATAATCCTCTGCCGTATTTTCTTCTTCGTAACCAAATTCAGCAGCTAAGAAAAAACGTTTGTTTAAACGATAATCGGCCACAACTTCAAATCCCGAATAACTTTGATCTAAACTTGCTTTAACGGGTTTACTTAGGTCAATTCCCAATCGTATCCCATAGGGAGAAGCATAGATAGAGTCTTTTTCCTTGTCAGAATCTGTAGTGGAAACCTGACCAGTCATGCTCATTGTCATAAAGAACAAACAAAAAATACTAATGGAATATTTGAACATGGGCTTGTGATTGATCTTCAATGGTGGCAGTGGTAACCGGAGTAATGTTTTTAATCCATCCACCGCTTGAATTGATACTTAGGTTTTCAAAATCCACTTTAAATCCGCAGGATCTAGAAACATAAGTGTCTACTGGCGTGTAAGAAATAGTGAGCGTTGTGACTTCATTGTCAACCATTGCTCCACTTGCATTGTTGACTTTTAAAATATAAGTGGTCGTCGTAGCGGCTGAATTTAATGGAAGCGCAATACTATCAATGCTCTGGTTTACGAATAAACTATCTGTTTTACTTTGGGCAATTACCGAAAAGCGTTGTAATGATTTTATCGATTGCGGATTAGCATCATCATAAAATCGTAAAATTAACTTTGGAGTTACCGGATTAAAGGTGCAAAAATCATCTTTTTCGCAGCTTAGGAATAACCCTAGTAATAATCCGTATAAGAGAAGTTTTCTTATCATTCTTTACTCTTCAACTTCTATTAAGGTGTCAATGATTTTAGCCAATTTCAAGTCCAATTCGGTAACTCCACCAACATCATGTGTGGTTAGCTTGATGTCTAGCACATTGTATACGTTGGTCCACTCTGGATGGTGGTTCATGGCCTCGCATTCAAAGGCAATGCGATTCATAGCGTTGATACAGTCTTTAAAGTTATCAAACTCAAAACTTGTATGGATAGCGTCATCATAGTATTCCCAATCGGTAAGACTCGCTATACTTTTTTCGACTTCTTGATCTTTTAGTTTTTCCATTTTGACTGATTTTCTTCGCTAAAATAAGGGATTTTTATGAGTCGTTCTACTCAAAGTTTTACACTGTTTTCTCGAATAATGCAATGGTCTCGATATGAGCTGTATGCGGAAATTGATCAACCAAACTAAACTTCATTAATTGATAACCTGCATGCTGTAGTGTTTCGGTATCTCGAGCTTGAGTCGCAGGATTACAAGAAACATAGACCAATCGTTTGGCATTTAAGTTGATGATTTTTGTCAATGTTTTCGGAGCGATTCCCGCGCGAGCCGGATCTAATATTAAGGTTCGAATCTGATTTTGAAATTGTGGTTGGTTGTATAAAAATTTTCCAACGTCATCTGCATAAAATTCAACATTGGTGATTTTATTTCTTTCCGCATTCTTTTTGGCGTCATTAATTGCCGATGCCACAATATCTACACCAATAACCTTGGTGTCTGCTAATCTTGAAGCCACGAGTTGCCCAATTGTTCCAGTACCACAAAATAAGTCGAGTACTACAGAATCCTTAGCAATGTGTTCATCTTCAAATACATAATCAATCACCTTACTATATAATTTCTCGGCAGATTTCGGATTGGTTTGAAAAAAGCTTTGCATGCTAATTTCAAATTGGAGGCCTAATAGTTCTTCTACGATCTTTTCTTTGCCCAAAACCAATTGAACACTACCCGAAGTAGCAATGGTTCGGTCTCCCGTTTCGTCGTTAATGGTGTGCAACAGCCCGGCAAATCGCTGACCGAATAAACTCTTTAAGAATTCACCAAAGGCAACGAAATCAAACTCTTTTGCATGGACTGAAGTTGTTACGATGTTGAAAAGTAATTCATTGTTAATAAAGGATTTACGAACCACAAAATATCTAAAAAACCCTTCTCTTTTAGGACCGTGCCAGGGCGCGAATCCAGAATTCTTACAATAATCTCGAATATCAATCAAGGCATCTTCCAGCTCTTTATCGAATAAGCCCGAGTCTTTGTTTAGATTATCACCCAGCCACCAAACACCTCTTTTCTTGAACCCTAACGTAAACTCATCTAAGTCTGTTTTTTGATCATGGTCATAACCAATTGCTGAAAATCCATATTCCATTTTATTACGGTAATGGAAAATATTGGGAGAGGAGATGAATTCATCAAACTTGGATTCAATATCTTCTACTTTGCCAATTTTAGACAATAATGAAAAAGTACTTTCTTTTTTATATGCGTGTTGAATTTCAATCGGTAATTTGATGTATGGTGCTCCTGGAATCTCTTGAAAGGGAATCTCCTTTTCGTTTTCCGATGGCTGAACCACATCTACTAGTTTTGCTTCAGCAAATTTTTTACGACTTTTTACAATGCGTGCTTGAACCAATTGTCCAGGAATGGTATTCGGAACAAAAACCACAAATTCACCATGTTCATTTCGAATTCGACCAATGCCTTTTCCTCCAAAAGCATAGTCTTCTATTCTGATTTCAATGGTTTCGTTTCTCTTAACAAAAGGATTACGTTCTCTTCTAGGCATGTGCATAAATAAGACTGCAAAAATAGAAAAATAGCCCCTCATGTAGGGCATGAAGCTCCCTTAGTTTCTCTAATTATTTTTTTATCTTTGAAGCTCTTCAGGGATGATTTCTTTCCCACGCTGAATTTTCGAGTCTTTCGAAAGGATAAAGGTAGAACAGGAATGGTTATTTGTTAATTTATTAAATTAAATAAAAATGTCTGTTTTAGATCGACTTACGTCACAACAAGCTATTGAATTAGAAGAAAAACACGGAGCCCACAACTATCATCCATTACCTGTTGTTTTAAGAAAAGGAGAAGGAGTACATGTTTGGGATTTAGAAGGAAATCATTACTACGATTTTCTATCGGCATATTCTGCCGTAAATCAGGGTCATTGTCACCCGCGCATTGTGTATGCCTTAACGGAGCAAGCTCACAAGCTTACCTTAACCTCTAGAGCCTTTCATAACGATGTGTTAGGAGAATACGAAAAATTCATCACCGATTTGTTCGGTTATGACAAAGTATTGCCAATGAACACTGGTGTTGAAGGAGGAGAGACCGCCATCAAATTATGCCGCAAATGGGCCTACAAGGTGAAGGGCATTGAACAAAACAAAGCGAAAATTCTTTTTGCTGAGAACAACTTCTGGGGAAGAACTTTGGCAGCGGTTTCATCATCTACAGATCCAAGTGCATACAATGATTACGGTCCGTATTTACCCGGTTTCGAAATCGTAAAGTACAATGATTTGGATGCTTTGGAAAAAGCACTTGAAGATCCGAATGTTGCTGGATTCATGGTAGAACCAATTCAAGGTGAAGCTGGAGTAGTAGTGCCAGATGATGGATACTTAAAGAAAGCCTACGAACTTTGTAAGAGTAAGAATGTCTTATTTATTGCTGATGAAGTTCAAACGGGAATTTCTCGAACAGGGAAATTATATTGCTGTCAGCATGAAGGTGTAAAGCCAGATATTTTAATTCTTGGCAAGGCCCTTTCGGGAGGTGTATTCCCAGTTTCAGCAGTTTTAGCGGATGATGAAATCATGTTAACCATTAAACCAGGTGAGCATGGTTCCACTTTTGGAGGAAATCCATTGGCTTGTAAAGTGGCGGTAGCGGCTTTGGAGGTTGCTGTGGAAGAAAATCTGGCTGACAATGCCCAAAAACTTGGAGAAATTTTCAGAAGAGAATTGCAAGATTTTGCCAAACAATATGATATCATCAGAAGTGTACGAGGAAAAGGATTACTAAATGCAGTTGTCATAAATGATCCTGAACATAGCAACATTGCTTGGGAAATTTGCTTGCGACTTCGAGATAACGGATTGTTGGCAAAACCAACCCATGGAAATATCATTCGATTTGCACCACCTCTTGTAATGACTGAGAAAGAGTTGATGGAATGTGTAAATATTATTAAAAATACAATTCAAGAGTTTCAGCCAAAAACACTAGCCTATGAAAAGTGATGTTTCTGAAATGAAACAATTACAAGTAACTTCTAAGTTTAGAAGTCTGTGTAAAGAAATAGCCCAATGGACAAAATTTTTGTCCATTGTCGGCTTTATTTTTGTGGCATTACTTCTGGTCATTGGAATCTTTGCGAGTTCTTTATACGGACAAATGTTTAATGAGGTTGCTCCAGATTTCCCTGTTGATATGGGATTATTTATGTCGGCCATTTATTTGCTCTTTGCCGTCATTTATTTTTTTCCGATACTCTTTCTCTATAAATTTTCAAGAAATTTAAAATTGGCCTTGAGATCAAGAGATGATGCCGATTTAGAACGCGCCATGGAGATGTTAAAAGCTCATTACAAGTACATTGGTGTGCTCACCATTATTACCTTATCGCTTTATGCTTTGGCGATTGTAGCCGGAATGTTGGGTGTGTTTATTTGATCGGATTATCGATGCAATAAGCGCATCTCATCAATTCGTTCTCTTAATAACTCAGGATCTTGCATGGCTTCCCAGCCTACTTGATAGATGACCCAAATAACAAGAACCAAATAAATTAGGTTGACTACAATACCAATAGCTCCTAAAATTTTTCCTGCAGCTGCGTTTCCTTCCTTTTGAAATTGTTCAGGAGCTTCGTGATAAATTTTCAATGCCTTTCTACCTAAGGTGTATGCAATGATACCTAGAGGTAAACCTACAATTCCGTAGCAAATACAGGTAACGATGGAAATGATTCCCAAAATTAATGAAGCTGTAGCGTAGGGTAGTCTCTGTTTTTCCATAATCAAATATGCAATAAATAACTCATTTTAATACAATAGCTAACAGATATTATGAAGGCATTTACACCGATCAATGAGTAGGTAATCTTTTGTTTATTTTTAAATTTTAGTTTGTGTTTCAAGAGTAGAAAAAGACCTAAAATAAGGAGTGTGTAGATTGCAGGATACAATTCAAGCGCATTTTGAAAATTTCCAGAAGCCAATTCGAGAACAGATCGTTGGAATCCACAGCCAGGGCAATCAATTCCAAATAAAGACTTGTTCAAACAAGGTATTAAATGATCCTCAACACTCATGATAACTTACTTAAACATATCCATCCCAGGAATGTTTGGCATTCCGCTTTTTGCAGCTGCTGCCATTTCCGCTTCGTTGATTTGATTGGCTCGTTCTATGGCTTTATTCAGGGTCAAAACGAGGTAATCTTCCAATTCCTCAGCATCGTGCATCAAGGACTCATCAATTGATATCGCCTTAATTTCTCTATTGGCAGTAACCGTAACTTTAATTTTGTTGTCAGACGAATTCTCATCCACTAATACCGTATTCAAACGATTTTTGGTCTCTTCAACTTTCTGTTGTGCTTCCTTTAATTTATTCATCATTCCCGATAAATCACCAAACATAATGTGAGTTTTAAATTCCAAACAAAATTAGTAAAATCACCAGAGTTAAAACCTTTGTAAAATATAAAAAAGAATAATTTTTGGCGGTATAATATGTACTTTTGCAACCGCTTGTAAAAATCACCCAATGGATCATAAAGTAGTGAAGGCACCTGTAGCGAAAAAGGAACCTGTAAAATTAGAGAAGCATGGCGATGTAAGAATTGATAATTATCACTGGATGCGCCTTTCGGATGAACAAAAGATTGCTTCAGTTAAAGATGATCATACCAAAGAGGTTATAGATTATCTGGAGTCTGAAAACAATTATTACGATACTATCATGGGGTATACCAAGGATTTTCAGGATGCGCTCTTTTTGGAAATGAAAGGAAGAATCAAGGAGGATGATTCCTCGGTTCCCTACAAAGACAACGGGTACTTTTACAGAACGCGATTCGAAATTGGAAAACAATACCCTATTTATACTCGTAAAAAAGGTTCTTTGTCTTCAGCAGAGGAAGTACTTTTTGATGTAAACAAAGAGGCTGTAGGATTTGACTATTTTCAACTAGGCGGATTGAATGTGTCGCCAAACAATCGCTATGTAATATTTGCAACAGACGCCGTAAGCAGAAGGCAGTACTTTTTAAGAATCAAGGATTTACAAACAGGTGAGATTCTTGAAGATATTATTGAAAATACTACAGGAGGTTCTGTTTGGGCCAACGATAACAAAACCATTTTTTACACCAAAAAGAACCTTGTGACCCTGAGAAGTGAAAAGATTTATCGTCACGTAATGGGCACTCCCGTTTCTGAAGATGTGGAAGTTTTTCACGAGAACGATGAAACCTTTGGAACTTATGTAACCAAGTCGAAGTCTAAGAAATACATCATTATTGGCTCTTATAGCACGGTTTCTACCGAAGTACAGTTTTTAGATGCTGATACCCCAACCGGTGAATTTAAAGTTATTCAACCTAGAGAAAGGGATTTGGAGTATTCAGTATCTCATTATGGAGATCACTTTTATATACTTACTAACAAAGACAAAGCGATCAACTTTAAATTGATGAAGACTCCTGTTGTCAACCCTTCTAAAGAGAATTGGGTGGATGTTATTCCACATCGAGAGGATACTTTGCTCGAGAGTTTTAGCATTTTTAGAGACTTTTTGGTGCTAGAAGAGCGAAATAACGGATTGGATAAGGTACGCTTTAAAAAGTGGGATGGATCTGCGGACTATTATTTACCTTTTGATGAGGAAACCTATTCGGTCGGAGTTTATTCGAACCCGGAATTTGATACCGATGTTATTCGGTATTCCTATACATCCTTTACTACGCCCAATTCGATTATTGATTTCAATTTGAATACCAAGGACAAAACTGTTCAGAAAGAGCAGGAGGTCATGGGTGGAAAATTTGATAAATCCGATTACAAAAGCGAGCGTGTTTGGGCAACGGCAAGAGACGGAAAGAAAGTAGCCATTTCATTGGTGTATCATAAAGACACTCAACTTGGTAAGGATACCCCATTACTGCAATATGCTTATGGTTCTTACGGAGCCACGATTGGAGATCGTTTTTCTACAACTCGTTTAAGTTTACTTGATCGAGGTTTTGTGTATGCTTTGGCGCATATTCGAGGCGGACAATATCTAGGACGCGAATGGTATGAAGACGGAAAAATGCTTCACAAAAAGAACACGTTTACCGATTTTATTGACTGTTCCAAATTTCTAATCGAGAATAATTATACATCGGTAGATCATTTGTATGCGATGGGAGGATCGGCAGGTGGTCTGTTAGTTGGCGCTGTATTGAATATGAATCCCGAGTTGTACAATGGGGTTATTGCGGCAGTGCCATTTGTTGATGTGGTGTCCACCATGCTTGATGATTCCATTCCGCTTACTACTGGAGAATATGACGAATGGGGGAATCCGAATAACAAGGAATATTATGAATACATCAAATCCTATTCACCTTATGATCAAGTTGCTTCTCAAGCCTATCCACATATTTTAGTTACTACAGGATTCCATGATTCTCAAGTTCAGTATTGGGAACCCGCTAAATGGGTTGCAAAATTACGCGAGCTAAAAACCGATGACAACGTATTGTTATTAAAAACGAATATGGATGCAGGCCATGGCGGTGCATCAGGAAGGTTTGACGCCTTGAAGGAAACAGCGATGGACTACACATTTTTACTTGCTCTTGAAAATAAATTGGATTAACCAGGATTTTAAATCCATAAAATCCTGAGCATTTTAGTAGGCAAAGAAAAGTAATTTCTTCATGGTTGATAAATTCAACATTTGTACTTTTGTGGGCCAAAATGGAAGCCAAAAACACCATCCATAACAATATTTTAAACCTTATTGGAAACACTCCAATGGTTCAATTGAATTCGATAGCAAAGAATTTAGTGGGTAACTTTTATGCGAAGTTGGAGTTTTTTAATCCAGGTCATTCTGCTAAAGATCGTATTGCACTCCACATCATTGAGAATGCCGAACGTAAGGGTATTCTTAAAAAAGGGGCCACGATTGTTGAAACTACCTCTGGAAACACAGGATTTAGTTTGGCAATGATTAGTTTGGTAAAAGGATATAAATGTATTCTAGCTGTAAGTGATAAATCGTCTGTAGATAAGATTGAAATGCTACAATGCATGGGGGCCGAGGTACATGTTTGCCCGGCTAATGTTAAGCCAGACGATCCTAGATCCTATTACGAAGTTGCCAAGGCTATCCAGAAAAAAACACCAAATTCCATTTATATCAATCAATATTTTAATGAGCTCAATATTGAAGCCCATTATAGTACCACTGGACCGGAGATTTGGAAACAAACCGAAGGGAAAATCACACATTTAGTTGTGGCAAGCGGAACGGGAGGAACTATTTCAGGTACTGGAAAGTACTTGAAAGAGATGAATCCAGATATCCAAATTTTAGGTGTTGATGCAGTGGGTTCTGTATTGAAGAAATATCATGAAACTGGAAAATTGGATCCGAATGAAATCGCTCCTTATAAAATTGAGGGACTAGGAAAAAACTTAATTCCGAGTGCTACGGATTTTTCTACTATCGATGTTTATGAGAAGGTTACCGATAAAGAGGCAGCTTTGTGTGCCAGAGAGGTCTTAAAACATGAAGGTATCTTTGGCGGTTATACTACAGGAGCGGTTTGGTGTGCTACAAAACAATACGCCAAAAAGAACTATTTTTCTGAAGATAGTTTTGTCGTACTTCTCTTTGCCGATCACGGCACCAGGTACATGAATAAAATCTACAGTAATTCTTGGATGTCAGACCAAGAATTCATCTAAAACGTTTGCGTCATAACATTTGAATAACTGCGAAAAATTAGGTTACTTTGCAGACTGGATAATTAAGTGATAATGGTATGGTAAACGATTTATTTGATCGTATCAAAGCGGATAAAGGACCGCTAGGAAATTGGGCTGACAAAGCAGAAGGTTATTATGTTTTCCCAAAGTTAGAAGGACCTATTTCCAATAGAATGATGTTTAGTGGGAGGAGAGTAATCACTTGGAGTATAAACGATTATCTTGGATTGGCAAATCATCCAGAGGTGATTAAAGTTGATACTGAAGCAGCTGCCGAACATGGTATGGCTTATCCAATGGGGGCTCGAATGATGTCTGGTCATTCACAATACCACGAACAATTAGAACGCGAATGTGCTGAGTTTGTTGGTAAAGAAAAGGCCTACTTATTGAATTTTGGATATCAAGGAATCATGTCTGCTATTGATGCCTTGGCTGGTAAAAACGATATTATTGTTTATGATGTTGATACCCATGCCTGTATTATTGATGGAGTTCGTTTACATCCAGGAAAGCGATTCGTTTACAAGCACAACGACATCGAAAGCTTTGAAAAGAATATGAAACGTGCCGTTCGAATGGCAGAGAAAACAGGAGGTGGTATTTTGGCCATCTCAGAAGGTGTTTTCGGAATGCGAGGAGAACAAGGTCGTTTAAAAGAAATTTGCGCTTTAAAAGAGAAATATAACTTCCGATTACTTGTTGATGACGCTCATGGTTTCGGAACACTTGGTGAAGGTGGTCGTGGAACTGGTTTCGAGCAAGGTGTTCAGGATAAAATTGACGTTTACTTCGCGACTTTCGCTAAATCAATGGCAGGAATTGGTGCTTTCTTGGCAGGTGATAAAGACGTAATGCAGTATTTGCAATACAACATGCGATCTCAAATGTTTGCCAAATCTTTACCAATGACAATGGTAAAAGGGGCGTTGAAACGTTTGGATATGATTCGCAAAATGCCTGAGCTTAAAGATAAGCTTTGGGAAAACACGAATGCTTTGCAAAACGGATTGCGTGCAGCGGGATTCGATTTAGGTACAACACAAACCTGTATTACACCAGTGTACTTAAAAGGTGATATTCCAGAGGCGATGGCCATGGTTAATGACCTCAGAGAGAATTATGGTGTTTTCTGCTCCATTGTGGTATATCCAGTAATTCCAAAAGGATTGATTATTTTAAGATTGATTCCTACGGCGTCACATACTCAGGAGGACATCGATGAAACAATCGAGGCATTTTCTGGAATTCGTTCGAAATTGGAAAACGGCACCTACAAAAAAGTGGCTGCAGCTTTAGTTCAGTAAGTTTCAATAAACTTTACAGCTCTTTCTTATTTCCTTCTTGGTCAATAGAATAATTGGTTGGGGCAGAAGTATTTTGCACCATTAACAAGATTTGAGTGGCCGGTCTGTGAAGGTCTGTAGCAATTAGCTTTCCATTGTATTTGGTTGAAATAAAAGAAAGCGCTGTATGGCCAACCACATGTTGATCTGACTCGAATCGTTTTAGAGTCTTGTTCAAATCATTCTCCAATTCATTCGATCTTACAAATCCTCGAAACCAATAGGGATTGTTCTGATCGAAAAAGAATTTCCGCATTTCAATCCATTTTTTCGGATCATATTTACTTGAATTTGGTTGGTCGGCAATTAGGTCAAGAAAGATATCGGTATCATTCATATAGTCCAATGCCTGGGTATTGAATTTTGATAAATCCTTCGTTTCTAGATTAATAACACCACCGTGGGCAAATAAGACTGAATTGATTTTCATCACAGAAGTCTTGTGCTTTAACCAATTCCCCAAAATGGATTTCGTTGGATGAAAAAGTTGGTCGTAGGTTGTTTTGTGAGCAACTGCTATTCCTCTTTCTTTCACACTAACATAGCGCAAATCCTTTGTCATTACCATTATCTCATGATTTCCGAGTACCACATGAACTTTTCCTCCAACCTTAAGGGCTTGCTGTTCAAGTTTGTAAATAAACCAAAGCAATTTGGTTACTTTTTTCCCTCGATCAAACAAATCACCTAAAAACACAAGATGGGCTTTTCCACCAGTCCATTCTAGCTGCTCATTAATAAGCCTAGATGTTTTCAGTATTTTGATTAAGTCATCAAATTCGCCATGAATATCGCCTAAAACATAAATGGAATCGACATTTTTATAAATTGCTTCTTCTTGCTTCTTAATAGAATTGATGGGAATTGTATACATTCCTGTTCGTTTACCACCATAAGCGAGAACATAGCTACTTTCAGGATTCTCTACTGAAACACTATGAATCTTGCCGTATCTAGTGGTTCCTTCGGCAATGATTTTATCACCCTGGGAAAGTCGGTAAACTCCAGTATCAGACACACTGGTAATCCAACTGATGTTCTTTAGGTTCTTTTCTTTCGCAATGTAAAGACCATTGAAACCGCTAAAATCAAGTCTTAATAATGTGCTTGATGATGTAAAAACTGCAGTTACCAATATAAAAGGGATGATATATAAGGCTCTTTTTGTCATTCTACCAATAACTATTTTTGATATACATGTTTGTGTTTTGCTCTACAAGCTTTACCAATTCTTTCCATGCGTTTGCTTTTATTTTCTAAAGTTGCGTAAAAATCATTGATATAATCCTTAATCTTGCCACGTTCTTTATCTGATAAGTAACTCGCCTTCTGTATCTTATTATAGAATTTCGATTTATTTTTTAAATAGTAATCAATGGTTTTGGCATAATAATCAATTCTACAAAACCCTCTAAAAACACGAATTTTAACATCGGTCAAGTCCATGGTTTCGGGAGGTACGGCATAATTTGCATCCACAAATCCAGCGTAATCAAAATCATACGGCACTGCCACTGGTAAACCACTATCAACTCCGCGTAGTAGTTTGATATTGTGTTGTTTTCCAATTTCCCAATCAAGATTCCCAATCATGTACTGGAAAAGAACCAATTTGTCTAAGCTTCCTTTTTTTGTCACATCTTGACTCCTTAAATCACGTTTATAACTTTTTAAATTATTACGTGTGGCCACCATCCCAATGTCTTCTAAAATGATGCCAAAACTGGAATAACTCTTTCCTTGATTGTTTGAATCTTTATACGTGATCTTGCACATTCGTGCTCTGATGCTTACATCAGAAATCAAATTATAGAGCTTATAAATCAAATATTCTTTTTTTACATAATTCTCAAAACTATAGGCATCTTTACAATGGGTCACAAGCTTTAATTTATTCTGATTTATAAAAACACCCTCTGTTGCTGAATTCTTAAAATGAAGTCGAATAGGAGGGTATCTACAAATCTTTGTTCTACTTTTTCCGCGCATACTTATTTTGATATCATTTTTGATACTATCTCCTGAGGTAGATATTTCAACAATGCTGGCGGGAATTTTATTTCTTTCTTTTCTACTCTTAAAGAAATCTTTGAAGGAATAGGTTATTTCTAATTCCAAGAGGTTATCAGTTTCAAATAGTGGCTGTGATTGCGAAAAAGCTTGTGCTCCAACTTGAAGGAAGATTATCGCAATTAAAAATTGTATCAATTTCTGTCTGAGCATATTTATTCTGGAATTAAAAAAGAATTGGTAATTTAGAAAATATAATTTAGATGCAATTCGAGAAAATTGCATTTGAAGTGTATCAAACTAACCAAAAGCTTCCAGATGAAAAGAAAACTAAAACTCATTGTAGAAGACAATACCACGAAAAAAGGAAAAATCTTTGATTACTCGATCCAATTTTTAATCATCCTTTCACTAGTCGCCTTTTCTATAGAAACCCTGCCGAATAACAGCGATTTCTTAAATGAGATACTACGGTTTATTGAAGTGTTTTGTGTGGTTATTTTCTCTATTGAATATCTATTTCGGATTTATGTTGCTGACAAGCCTTTTCGCTATATTTTTAGTTTTTTCGGGATGATCGATTTGTTGGCAATCCTCCCTTTCTTCTTAAATTTTGCTTTCGACTTAAGATCATTGAGAGCTTTTAGAATTTTTAGAATCTTCAGGGCCTTAAAGCTGGTTCGGTACAATAGAGCATTGCGAAGATTTCGTATTGCTGCCGATATCGTACGAGAAGAAATCATCTTATTCTTTATGGTGGCATCTATATTGATTTTCTTATCAGCTGCAGGTATTTACTTCTTTGAAAATCAGGCGCAACCAGAACGCTTTAGTTCTATTTTTGATAGTCTATGGTGGGCTGTAGTCACGTTAACGACAGTGGGATATGGTGATGTATTTCCCATTACATTAGGCGGAAAAATCTTTACATTCTTTGTTCTAATAATTGGAGTCGGAATTGTAACTCTTCCTGCAGGAATCATGGCAACCGCACTAACCAAAGCCAGAATCATAGAAGAAAAAGAAGAAGCTGAAGTCTAAGTAGTAGTTTACTTTTTTCTACGTTTTCTACCGAAACCACTTGGTTTTCTATCGTTTTTTCGATCACCCCTGCGGTCACCTCGGTCGCGACGATCACCTTTGCGGTCACTTTTTCTATCTCCTCGTCTTTTACGACTTCTACCTCCGGAACTTGGCTCTTTTTTAGTAACCTCAATGACGGCTTTGCGACCATTAAAACTAGGTCTGTTCTTTTCAAAAGCCCCTAAAATAACATCAGTATAATTAACATCAATCTCAAAGAATGAAAAGGAATCAAAAATATCAATCTCTCCAATTTCGACCCCATTACCAATTCCTTGTTCGTTGATCAATCCCATTAATTTGGCTGGCCTCAAACGATCTTTACGACCTAGATTGATAAAGAAACGCGTCATGTTTACGTTCGATTTCTTTCTCGATCCTTTATCATTAGAAATAATATCATTGATGTCTTGAGCATTCTCGTAGTAGTGAAGTAGGGTATTGAATTCTAATGCCACGAATCTTTTGATCAATTCTTCTCTATCAAATCCTTCTAGTTGCTCGTAAATCCTTGGTAAGAAGGAATTTACTTTTGATGTATCAACAGAATTGGCTTTAACTTTTTTAAGTAAGTGCATTAACTGCCTTTCACAGATCTCTTCACCACTCGGTATTTGAGCTTCTTCAATAGGCTGCTTCAGAATGCGCTCGATGGGTTTTAATTTCCCAACTTCATTTCTATTGGCCAGGATGATTGAGATTCCGTGTTTACCGGCTCTACCAGTTCTACCACTTCGGTGCGTGTAATTCTCAATTTGATCAGGTAGTTTATGATTGATTACATGCGTCAAATCATCTACATCTAACCCTCTTGCAGCTACATCAGTCGCAATTAAAAGCTGAATATTTCTTCCTCTAAATTTAGACATGACCGCATCTCTCTGAGACTGACTTAAATCACCATGAAGTGCATCAGCGTTGTATCCGTCCTGAATCAATTGATCGGCAATCTTTTGAGTGTCTTTACGAGTTCTACAAAAGACAATTCCGTATACCTCAGGGTAGAGATCAACAATTCTTTTCAATACCAAGTACCTCGTTTTTTCAGTAACTCGATAAAACTGATGGGTTACGTTGGCTGTTCCAGTGTTTTTTTGACCTGCTGAGATTTCAATCGGATTCCTTAAGTAATTAGCCGCAATTTCTTCTACCTCTTTCGGGAAGGTTGCCGAAAAAAGTAAGCTCTGCTTGGATTCAGGAGTGTATTTAACAATGGCATCCAAATCTTCTTTGAATCCCATGTTTAGCATTTCATCAGCTTCGTCCAGTACTACAAATTTAGTAGAAGATAGCTTCAATGCTTTTCTTTTCAATAAGTCTAAGGTTCTTCCTGGAGTACCAACCACTATTTGAACACCTCGTTTTAAGGTTCGAATTTGTTCTTCAATATTAGACCCTCCGTAAACCGTGAGAACTTTTACTTTCGGAAGGTTTTTAGAGAATTCCTCAATATTTTTTCCGATTTGAATAGCCAATTCTCTAGTGGGAGATAGAATAACTGCCTGAACACTATTATTAGCATAATCTATTTTCTCAAGGATAGGCAAACTGAATGCAGCAGTTTTACCAGTACCTGTTTGTGCAAATGCTTTCACATCTACATCTTTCGCTAAGATTTCTGGAATTGTTTTTTCTTGTATGGGAGTAGGTGATTCATAGCCTATACTACTCAAGGCTGTGCAGATGGATTCGTTCAATCCAAGTTGTTTAAATGTTTTCATATCTGTGATTTAAATTGATTCACAGATACCCATCTGTAAACCGCCAATTGTCGACGTCACTCTAAAATTGTGAGCGGCAAAGATAGTACAAGTTATTGGATTAGAAGCTATTATTG
>CAYFJL010000063.1:0-15287 GCA_964343335.1 uncultured Polaribacter sp.
ATAACTTCACAAGACAACCTACATTACCTCAAGCCGAAGTGTTAGAGTTATTACGCTGGCAAGAATCCATAAATTATTTCAGGTTCTGTTTGAAAAAAGTAATGAAAGATAAAAATCTCTTAAATACAATTTAATATGAAGAAGAAAGAGATGAAAAAGCTAAAGGCGAAATCATCAGAATTTATTGATGTTCTCGAAACATCCATTGAAAAAGCTATTGAAGAAGCCAGATTAAATGCAGATATTGACTATGATAAAGAATGGGGTTTTCTTGTAAATTCTAAAGATGCTATTGTCAAAGCACTGGCAAGATTTGATTGTATCCAAAATTCTGCTGAGAATTTTGATGGGCAACCTACTATTTCCTTCGGTGTAAATGGTATAATGAACTTATTTCAAAAATCTGCATTTACCACTGGAGACATTCCACATCTTAATGCAGACACTATTCTATCGCAGCAGATAGTGTATCAAAACATTAATTATTACATTCCCAACGCATTTTTATCTACTAAGAAAAAACGCTATCTTCTACGTAAAGAGGATTTAATAAAGGGGGTAGAAAAATTGGGTTTTGATGCGGATAGAGATGTTATGGTGGCAATGAATCTAAATATCTACGGGATAGATAACTTTAATAAAATTGAAAATAATATTATTAGGATTCCATCTACTGGACTCAAAAATGTACTGTTCGTTTTACCAAAAGCTGATTTGCCTATTCTAAAACATAATGACCTTGATGTTGATGAACAAAAAGAACACCAACTTGGGATATTAGATGAAGATAGAAAAATCTACGGCTCTTTAATCGATTTAACACAAGATGCTAATTCTAAACACAGAGACAAATGGAAAAATTCGAATATTGATTTTGCTACCGATTTAAAAGTGCAGCTTTCCATCGCTTTTATTACCGAGGTTGTTTGGAAAGCCAACGCCAATGTGGTTCAAATTAATATTGAAAACTCATTAAGGGAACAGGGAATCGTAAACGAACTATCAGATATAGAAGAACTGATACCAAAAAAAGAAGATAAAAATTAAGATTAGAAATCCATACCAATGAATGCAACTGGAAATGCAGGATTTAGTGTTGTTACCCACTCAGCACATTCCCCTACATTCCGTTGCTCTTCATTCCGGAAAAAGAGCTTCGCTACAAATATCTTGGACACAATCCCCAATTTCAGCTATCCATTTCGTTAACCCTTCCCGATGTTCTGGGAAGGAACACTACATTCCTGAGCCAAAATTGTGAATAGAGTCCGCTTCTCATCGGAAAGCCATCATTTCGGTTTTCTTAACAGAATTTACGGTAAGCCCTTCTTGGGTGCTTCCTCGAAAATTCTTAAAAACCGAACGGATGCCTTACACATTTTAAGGGGTTTATAATGGATAAAGCCTGTGTTGTTTTTCGGGTCGTCGAAAAACAGGCACGGCATAACCAATTCTAACTTAACCACAGCTACTTATTTCGCTTAACTGCCGGTACGCTCAAACGCAACTGCGTTTAAAAGAATTGCTAATGCCCTTATGGAACTTGTCAAGACTATACAAGTTTTAGTGAAAAATAAGGTTTCTACTTCCTTGAAATTCCAAGGAATTTACTACGTCGCAAACACACCTGATTTTACACTAAAAGTCTTGACAAAACCCACTCTATCCATTGTGCGGTGCACGAAAGAAAAGAACAAACACCCCTTAAAATTTAATCTGTTTTAAATCAATAGGGGAAATATAAATCACTTAAATTTTTTATTATGAGTACTATTAAAAATCACGTACAGTTAATTGGAAACGTTGGACAGGAACCAACCATTACAAACCTTGAAAGCGGTAAGAAAGTAGCCCGTTTTTCACTAGCCACAAATGAGTATTACAAAGACAGCAAAGGCGAGAAGCAAACTGATACCAATTGGCATACAATCGTTGCCTGGGGCAAAACTGCTGAAATAGTAGAAAAATATGTTTCTAAAGGAAAAGAAGTTGGAATATCGGGAAAACTAAAAACCCGAAGTTACACAACTGATGATAATGAACAACGCTATGTTACGGAAGTCATAGCCGATGAAATCCTTTTACTTGGTAGTAAAGGCGATAAGTAAACCTAGAATTAAAGAGGGCGTAACCGTCTAAAGATGCGCCCTCTTTTCATTATTAAAAATTAATACTTAAAACAATGAAAGCACAAGTTAACGAAATAAAGATTAGTTACAAAGGAGGTTTAAAATCTTCTAATTGGCAGAAAATAGGTAATTCACAAGATGCCGCTGAACTGCTTTTTGAAGATTGGGATAAAGATACTATTGGCATACAGGAAACTTTTAAGGTTGTTTTGTTGAATAACAGTAATAAGGTAAAAGGCGTATATCAATTGTCGCAAGGTGGAATTACAGGTACCTTAATAGACCTACGGATTTTGTTTGCGGTCATTTTAAAATCTTTATCTGTAGCCATTATTTTAACACACAATCATCCTAGTGGCAAATTAATGCCGAGTGAAGCGGATAAAACGCTTACAAACAAGATTAAAAATGCATCAAGATTGTTTGATATTACCATTCTTGACCATTTAATAATTGCACCAGATGGCAATTACTATAGTTTTTCTGATAACGGTATTTTATAAAAAAGAGCTATGGTACATCTCAATTTTACAGACTTGAGCGAAGAGGCTCAGAACCGACTTTTAGAAATTTCTAAAAAAGATGTGGAACGACAATTTGGGGATAGTATTCGCAAATACGTAAAGGAAAATTATGGATGTTTTGAAACTATGATTGAGCAAGAAGCAATGCGTAATCTATATACCTATAAATTTGTATTCAATATATAATTGAGTCGATTTTAAAACCCAACACCTCTGCATTTTTAGAGGTGTTTTTTTATACAATTCAAATCAGGTTCAATAAAAAAAATGTATCTTTACCTTGCTGAAATTCAGCATACAAATTAAAGTAAGGTTATCCAATTTTTGACTTTCGCCGATACCCTTACACATCGAAATTAAACATACTGGAAAATCATTTTCCTGAAAAATGGCAATCGGCTTTTTAGCCGGATTGTATGGATTTTTGTCCCGCTCGCGGGACGAAAGGGAATAGCAAGAGGGTAACACGCTTCGCGATGTTTCGGATTCCTTTTCGTTTTTAATTAACTGATAATCAGCTAATTAAATTTATTACAATTTCTTGACAATCAACGATTTGCGACAAACGGGCTGAGAACGCCCATTTTTAGGGAAGATTTTGCGACAAATCGGCGAAATATGGACTCATTTACTGGAATTAGATTTAAAAAGGAAACCGCAAAACGATTCCAAACTTTCTCACGTACTTACTTCAAATCGCACACCGAGGCAATGTCCACGATGCTCGATTTTTTCTTCTACAATGAAATTTCCCCAAAGGAAAAATTAGGACCAACTGGTCGTACTATTGAAGCTAAATTATTCAAAAGAATCAATGCGGTCATTGCCATAATGCGAGACGTAGAAAAGACACAAACCAAACCTACGGTGGCTATGATTCAATCGCTGTTTGAAACGGAAGAACCAACAAAAAAACCGCTGATTGTCGAAAAGAAATATGCTGAAGAAAAGAAGGAAGTGCGCTTTCGTGAAAAACAAAATCCAAGTAATCAACTCTAATTTTGTAAGCTATGTATATTACAATAACCCCTCAAAAACTGGGTAACAATTATTCACAAAGTTCGGCCGATTTTGTCGGGTATTTAGAGAAGGAAAATGAAGGTTTGGAACAACAGGATATAGAACATTTTTTCAATCAATATGGCGATGAGATTTCCGCTGAAGAAGTCGTAAAAGAAATTGATGGAAACACCGCAAAGTTGAAAAAGAAAGAACCCAAGTTTTATTCGATTACTGTCAGTCCTTCAAAATATGAATTGCGAAAACTTCAGAACAACAGCCAAGATTTAAAAACCTACACTCGTGAGCTTATGAAAGATTATGTTGCTAGCTTCTATCGGGAAATTAATGGACGAGCTATCACCATTGATGATATAAAATACTTCGCCAAAATTGAACACCAGCGCATCTTTAAGGGAACGGACAAACAGATAAGAGAAAACCAACCTTTTGCTACAAAAATATTGCAACTCAAAACGGAAATTCGAAATATTCAGGAAGGACGAGCTGAAGGGAATATCAAAAAAATAAAGAAGGAAATTGCCAGATTGGAACGCCAGGTACCACATCAGCAAAATGGAAAACGGATAGTCCAGGGAATGCAAAAAGACGGAAACCAAAGTCATATCCATATTATCGTGAGCAGAAAAGACGCTTCTAACTCGGTTAGCCTTTCCCCAGGCAGTAAGCACAAAGCTTCAGAAGTTGAAATGCACGGTAAGAATGTAAAGCGTGGTTTTGACAGGGATAAATTCTTCGAAAAAGCAGAAAAAACATTTGACAAAACATTTGGCTATAAACGCAACTTTGCCGAGACCTACAAAGCACGAAAGGATTTTGTGAAAAATCCCCAGCTCTACTTTGCTGCCTTGATGAAATTACCCGCCAACGAAAAAGCATTGGCTTTCAAAATGATGACGAAAACGGGTCTGCCAATTGTTCCTAGTATTCCAGTTAGTCAAGCACAAATTGCGCTTCGAGTTTTCAAACGGTTAAGACGTGGCGCTGAAGTGGCCATAAAATCAAGTTCAATAGGAATATAGTGGATATGCAAATAGACAATCTTATAACAATACTTTCAATTATTGGTTTGGCCAGTACTGTTTTATATGTGCTATTTCGAGTAAACAAGTATGCGTTTATTTTGAATATCGTACTGCTTTCATTTCTCGTATTCTATCTTTCTGAAGCGAATGGATTGGTTTCGATAGTATTGTATTTGTTGTGTCCTCTAATGCTAATTAACATAGGATTGTATGTTTTTCTGCATAAAACTGAAGACACACATAATGGAAATACAAAACACCAAGTCAGTTTTTCTACGAATAAAGGAAACTTCAAACTAGATAATATTAAACGTGGCGCATCCGTCATCGGATCCGCCGGAAGCGGAAAAACTGAAAGTGTGGTTTATGGATTTCTAAAACATTTCCAGAAAGAGGGTTTTTGCGGAATTATTCACGACTACAAAGACTTTGAGCTGACCGAAATGGCATATCCATTGTTTAAGGATAGTGATATTCCGTTTAAGGTCTTTTCCTTCGATAAAATTATCCATAGGGTAAATCCTATTGCACCTCATTATTTAGAGAACGAGGAAAGCGTAAATGAGGTGTCGAGGGTGTTGATTGAAAATCTTTTGGAACAGCGAGAATCTGGAACAACTGGTACAACAAAATTTTTTAACGATGCCGCTGAAGGTTTGATAGGTGGTTTAATTTGGAAACTTAAGACGGATTACCCCAAATACTGCACACTACCACATTTAATAGCTATTTATCAGTTATTGGATACGGATAGCCTTATTCAGTTTTTGGAAACCAACACGACATCGCGAGCAATGGCTGATGCCTTTATTAGTGGAAAAGATTCGGATAGACAGACTGCTGGTGTCAAAAGCACCCTGGCCAATGCGCTGAAACGAATTAGCACACAACGCATTTTTATGACATTATCCGCTGATGAAGTGCCATTGGATATTAATAATGAGAAAAACCCTGCCATCATTTCGGTAGTCAATAACCCTAAATATGAGACGTCTTATTCACCTGTAATTGCGACCATAATTCACACTATTACCAAACAAATGAGCATACGCAATTCGCGACCTTCATTTTTATTGATGGAAGAAGCACCAACCATAAGGTTGCTAAATATGCACCGTATTCCTGCAACGTTAAGAAGCTATGACATTGCTACCATCTATGTGATGCAAGACAAAATTCAAAATGATATGATGTATGGAGACAAGGCAAGCAAAGCAATTTTAAGCAATTTGTCCTATCAGTTTTTCGGTAAGGTCAACGACCCAGATACTGCAAAATATTATGAACGCTTTTTTGAAATTATTAAAAATCCAACGAAAAGTATTAGTCGTGGGTATAATCTCGATTTTGACACGCGCGTAACGACAGGCGAAAAGGAAATCCCAAAAATAAGGGCGGATGTATTCTTCAGATTGAAACAGGGTGAGTTTATTACCTATGCCGATGGTAAGGACAAGAAAATTCAATTTAAATTAGCTCAAATTCAACGAGAACTACCAAACGTATCGAAGCAGTTTTCCAAATCAGATTTAGAAGCTAATTTTGAGAAAATATATAGCGATGTGAAATCGATATTTAAGTAGCTAAAAATCGTTGTCTTAAATCACAATTATTACTCTGATAGGATAATGTTATATTTATGTACAGTAAAATATTTTTAACTAATACATATACATCAATGCTATAAATGAAAATAGAAGACACTGAAGAAATACATAAACTAAAAGAAATTGTTGAAGAATTATGTGAAAAATATCGCTTAACAATTGAAATCGCTGAAGATAATTATTTCAAGATATTTACTGACCAATCCTCTGGAATAACACTTTTTCTTCAATTAGATGAAAACCAGAATTTATCATTTTACTTCCTTCAAAGAACGTACGATGTCTTTTACACAGGTGACAGATCCGATGCGCACGTTATTTTAAGTCTAATGTTTACATCCTTTTTAAGGTTTTATAAAACAGGGATTTCTTGCGAGCAATTTGACATTGCGCACCCTGTTGTGCCTGATGAGATTTGGGGAAGGTATTTGGTGCCAGTTCAAGTCCCAATTTTACACGGAATATCGACTGCTAAACAACTTATTGAAGTTATCACGGAAATTATAGAAATGGTTGCATTTTGGCGAGAAAGCTTATGGTATTTTTCAGGTTGTCCTTGTGATAAATGTTTAAAAGCTGAAAATATTGATAATTCAAATTACAAGTATTCCCTTGAAGACGTAGAAGCTTTATTCTCAGATTTACATAGTATATCCAGCCGTAACAATTATGGAGACCGAGAACGACCTGAATGGGTGTATTTCTATGACATAGAAGTTGAAGTGACGATGATAAAATCAAGTAGTCTCGCAAAATTTCTCAGTGCAACATTAGACTTGTGTGCAGATAAAACTGAACAGTTGAAAGGACAGAATGGTACATTTGTGCTAAGCGATAACATAAAAAACTTTGTTCACGATGACACAAGATTTGAGCTGGACGAATATTTCAATATTATCAATAAAGATGGAAAACTAAAAGGATACCCGGTTATTCCTATGGAAAATATGGTTGTTACTGTAATGGAAGATTATATTATTGCATTAGGTAGAATATGTGGATTTGAAGAATATAAAAAAGAAAAAGAGCTTATTAGACAGCGTCATAATAGAGAATCAGAACTATTATTTCCAATATCACAGTTTAAATGGAAAGAAAAGGTCTGTCCGGAGCAATTCGAATTATTAGTTAAAGCACTATTGGAGCGTGAGCCAAGCGTGAAAAGTGTAAGAAGACCTGCACCTGTTAATCAAGGGGATAAGGGTAGAGATTTAATTATTGAGTGGAATGTAATAAATGAATATATGTCAGATATCACACCGCCAAAAAAGTTGATTAAAGTTGTAGGTCAATGCAAATCGGGAAAATCTACAATTGGAAAAGGAAAAGTTATGGATATTAGAGATACCGTAGAGACTCACGATTCACAAGGGTTTTTCTTAGCGGTTAATACACAAATATCTGCACCATTAACCGAAAAACTTGAATCGTTGCAGTCTAAAGGAATTTGGACTTTTTGGTGGAATAGGGATGATATTGAAATGAGACTGTCTAAAAATCAAGATTTAATCCCAATGTTTCCAAACGTACTAACATCTAAAGACCACATCAAATTTGTAGATAGAGAAGATTAGTGATATAGTAATTCTATACGATTTCTTAAAATCAGAACACTAGATTGTTTTCGTCCAGAGTTTATATTCAATTAATCGTCAAAAAGGTAGTGTAATAGGTGGTGTAATAGGTGGTGTAAGTATAGTTGTAAAATAGATTAATTGCTGACTTTTCTATCTATACTTAATATTTTTTACTTTTTAGTCCGATTGATTTCTTTACAATTAAGGCATAAATGTGGCTATTCAGTATCTTTTGTACACTGAAAGTTAGTTCGGTAAATTTTAAGAAATTAAACTTTTAAAAAGGCCCTTTATCCCTCGGTCCATTGTGTGTTACTTTCCATTGCCCATCTTTTTTAACCAATTTAAAAACGCCAGGCTTAGGGTCATAGACTGTGGAATATTTTATCCAAGCAACTTCACCTTCCATAGCTTCATCAACAATCTTAAAGTTAGATTCTGAATTTTTATCCTGAACAAATAGTTCTTGAATACTGGAAAGATTGGTAAAGCCTTCTGCAGTAGTGTGTTTTTTAAGCGTTACTTTATCACCGTGATAAAAGCTTTCGGCGACAACTTTAGCAGTTTCAGAAGGTGACATATTACTACTTCCAGTACAGGATATAAAGAGAAGCACAAGTGAGCAAATGACTAAATTTTTCATAATACTATTAATTTGGGTTATTGATAAATCTATGTGATACTTTCAGTTCAATATTTCGTTCGCCGTCTTTCTCGTTCAATTCTAAAATTACCCTACGTTCACTGGATAATGAAAATTTTGATATTACATAAACCAATCGCACCTTTTTACCTTCTACAACTTTTGATGGCAATTGGTACTTGTAAATAGGTTTTTGATACAAACGTTGCAAAGATTTCTTTTTACCTTTCTGTCGAGTCTCGACAAAAAGATTTAGAAAATTTAAATCGTAATCCAACGTAGAATTGTTTTCAACCTGGATAACGAAGTAGAGCTCTTCTTTATCAAAAACAATATTCTCAACACTTAATGTAATGCCTTCATTTCGCTTCTTGATTCGACCAATACGCTGGTTTCTGTTAAGAAGATATGAGCAGAATTTTTGATAATAATAAGTGCTGTTATCTATACGTTTTTCAGAAGTTACAACCTTAGTCGAATCTGTTACAGTAGGCTTTTCATTCCCGATACTGTTAGATAGCGGAATGAAATAATTGAGCTTTGACAGCTGTTTTTTATACCTTACAATATACGAAAAAATTGAACCATTTCTATTGATTACCAATAGATTACTTTCCTTACCAGGCTTTGCCTGAAGTAGTCCAAAATATTGTTCTTTCTCACGATTGTAAGTAAAAACAAAATTATCTGAACCAGTTATGCCTTGTCTGATAGGTTCTGGAAAAAACAAGGCTACATTTTTGGTGTCGTTAGCGTAAATGGTGTCAAGTGGCTGTTGAGCTATCATATGGTTTATACAAAAAACCATTATGGCGATAAGGTAAGTTTTCATAATAGTATCTTTTAATTATTGCCGATTGTCGGCCTTTAGTATTAATCTGTAATTATTAAGCACGGTTACTTTAACTCTTCGATTAGAGCGTCGGAACACTTGGGTAATTCCGCCCACTTGCGGAACACTTGGGATATTGATATCACCGATGACATCATCGAGTACCTCTCTCGTTGCTTCAGCCCTAAAGTTATTCTCGACATAAATGCCTTCACTTCCGTCTTGCAAATCAAATGCTTTGAGTCTTGTGGGATGGTGATTTATATTTTCAATCTCAATCAAGGCACGATTAGGTTGAAAACTGATAAACCCAAAGACAGGGGTATTCTTTGGTATCAATTTACCATTGATAGTAGCTGCTTTTGTTAGGCGCATTCGTAATCTACTGTTTGCCTGTACGAGCTGTTCGCCATCCACAACTACATAGATGGTTTCATCGGTATTGCCTATAATCAAAGCATCATTGGGTTTAGGCGAAGCGGCAAAAAATAACTGATGTTCAAGCCCTAATACTTTAGCTTGAATTTTTTGTTCTCTTATTATTTCGGCTGAATCGATTTGTTGTACGTTCTTTTGAGCAACTTTCTTTCGCCCTAAGTTTCGATACTTCTTTTCTGAATATTGAATCTTACCTGCTTCATAAATACTATCCACAATACGTTTTTTTTCGCGTTCTGGTAAATCTGGGTCATAAAAGCCCAAGGAATCAATCAATTTTTCATCGTAGATGCTTGGTGCATTGGTTTCGCGGACTTCTTTTAAATCGTTAATGGCATCGAGCTTGGAATCATATTCTTTTTGATTTTCTTCCAAGTCCGGAACCAAGGTCTGTTCAAGATTTTCAGTTTCATTTTCATCATCACCCATAATCATTACAGAATAGGAAATAAGAAATAAGAAAATCACGGCCAATACAGCTGCAAAGACAATTTTGTTTTTTTCTACTTTCATAATCTTGGTTTTTTTAAGTGGCAATTATCGGCTTAATTTTCATCGCTCAGTTTTTTTAAGGTGTTCTCAAAATAGTTGGTAATCAACAAGCCGTGAGGGTTGTTTGGAAAGTTTCTATCAACTGGAATTAAGTTTCCACTAGAAACCAATTCGTAGGTATCTATTATAGAACCTCTATTGATTTTGAATATGGTTACCGTTCTAAAGCGGTATGTACCATTTTGTTCTTCGACTTGGGAATCAATACTCAACACTTTTTGAACAAGCGAGTATTGCAGCAATCGGTTATAGACACCATCCGCTTTTTTCTGTCGATAGAGATTGTCCACAGAGCTATTGCCTAACCAAAGTGCCTTTTCCAGATTACGCTCGTAATTACTGGCATCGATATTATAGAAATAGTTGTGGAACAGGTCTAAATGGGCTAAAGCCTCTACCCTGAAATTTTCTTTTTGGGTAACAAGCTTGAGAGGAATGATACTTCCGTCCGTATTGATGGCAAAAGCACTATTGAGTGCGTCCTTTTTAGTTTTAAACGCCATCCATAAGGAAAAGGTGCTCGATAGCATCGCAAAAATGACAACTGCCAAGATGATAAACCTATTCAATTTTAAGACCTTGTATATGTTCTTGTATGGTGTTTTCATATTTTTATTTTTTTATCTGCCTTAGGCAGTAAATAATCTGAGGGTAAAAGTTGTGGCACGTCTGTATAGTTTGAATTTTAGAAAAACAATAAAAATTACCGACCCGAGTTGTACCACAGGTGCAAAAAAGCCTTGGCCAACATCTGTCCCAAATAGATTTGTCCAGAAGTTCGTATTGATTTCAGTATAGAGTGCATTTACAAAAACGTTGACTAAAAAGAACGCAGGCACCAACATATAAACGGCTGCGTACAATTTGAAAAATGTATAGGCAAGCGAGCGGAATTTCTCAAAAACCGCCAAACTAATGACGAGTGGAAAAAACGCTTGCATTATACCCAATAGAAAGTAGCGCTCTGCTAGGAATAAGGGATAGATGAACAAGTCCAATATCCATAGAATAAGACTGATGATAAATGCAAATATTTTGAATCCATATAGGGGTGTGACTAAAGCCTCATACAACAGTGTCATAGCATTTTTTGCTGCATCCATAAGATTTATATCTTCTTCTATGGGGATGTCTTGCATCTGTAAAGGCAATAAAGCAGGTGCAGTTCCACGATATTGAGACTCTATCGAAACTAGAATACCATCAAAGAACCCAAGCACTTGGGTTGAAAATATAACCAGAAGAACCACGGCGAAGTTCTTTGCTAGTTCCCCCGGGCTTAATCCCCAAGTATAACCATCCTTATCGGCAACACCTTCGTTATACTTTTTGAGAATATTGACCAGAAAAAACAGGACGGCAAGTGTCTTCATCCCGGCAATGGTATATTGCGAGAAGCTACTATTTTGTATCGTTTGAAAAACGGTATCGATATATTCTAGTCCAATTGACATTGCTTTTTCTAATAAGTAGTATCACGGTTATTCACTTTATCCTGCATTTTTCTGAATGAAATAATGTCCTTATAGCGTTTCGTTTTGGTAGTAATGTTGGACACCATTTCTTTGGATTCTCGTTCTTTCTGTTTCAAGACTTCGGCGCGTTCGGCATCAGACATTTTTAGATTATCGCTGGATAAAACTTCATCAATAAAATCCACTGTATCCAATGAATTTTGTACGATGGCATCAAATGATTCCGCAACCCGAGTGACTTCTTCTGGTTTGATGTAAGGCGAGTTCAGAATATCCTGTAAATCGTTTTGCATTACATTGATAAGGCGTTGGTTGTTCTGTGCAATTTCCTCGACTGCTCTTAACTGTTGGACGACGCTGGATACTTTCTCAATAGCCTCTTTAGCATCTTTCAGGAATTTTACAGACTTAATCATTTCAGCCGTCTGCTTACCTGATTCTATAAGCTGTTTTACTAGGCTGACAAAGTTGGTGTTGTCATAAACTGGCATTCCTTGAGCGGAAGCACTGCTAGGCAATAAAAGGCTAACCGTTAAGAATAGCCCGAATAGGATTGTTTTGATTTTTGTGTTCATAATATTATGTTTTAGATGTGAATTCTTTAATTGCCAATTCCATATCATTGGTCTTTTCATAAATGGCCATTATGGCCTCATTTTCCTGTCCATCGGTTAGGTAAGCTGCATACACTTCTTTAGGAACTTCAAGCCTAAAAATGTTGCTTTCCTTTCCTATTTTGATGAACATTTCGGTATACTTTCGTGGTCCGGAAAGATTATTTTTAATAGACTTTAATTGGTTTAAATCGTGACTCGAAAGGTTGAGCCGTTTCACCAATTCGTCATAACCTTTTTCATTATTCAAGCTATAAATGACTTGTGTGTTCTCTAGAATACTAGCTGATGTTGAATTGTTGGGTAGCTGATTGATGGATTGTAGAATAATCCCGATGGCACCATTCTGTTTACGAATGGCTTGATAGTAGAATTCTACACTTTCCAGCACGTTATCAAACTTCAATTGTTTGGCAAACTCATCGAAAAGGATGATGCCTTTTTCAGCTCTATTTTTCCAAATGGTTCTTTGAATGGCAGACTTTATCAGCTTCAACATTACGGACAAGATTTCTTTATTGTCCTTCACTTCATCCAGTTCAAAAACTATTAATCGTTTGTCTTCAATTTTATAGGTCTGATCTTCGCTAACTTCGAAAAGAAAGCTATATAGACCATCGCCGACATATTCTGACATTACGTGCAAGAAGCTTGTAATATTGAAGTAGTCGGGATGGATTTTTAAGGTATTCAGAAGGCCTTTCTGATTCCTTTCTATAAAGTTGTAGAAACCATCTAAAGAATGATTTTCTGAAGTGTTGTTATAATAATGGCGTAATATCTTTTTAACGGAAACCGATTGTGCTTTGGTAACTTTTAAGTCTGAAGCAAATAGTTCAAACAAGAAAACAGACAAGTCTTCCAAACGTTCTGGTGTCAGGTCATTTGCATCACTTATATAAAAAGGATTGATGCCTAAGTTTTTTCCACTTTCGTAGCGAAGCACTGTATATTTCTCAGGATATAGTTTGGCAAATTTGGTGTAGGATCCACCGAGGTCAATTATGACTAGGCGGACACCACTTTCAAAATATTGGCGTAGAATGTTATTTGCCAAAAAAGATTTGCCTTCACCAGTAGGGGCAAAAATGGCAAAGTTTCTTGCCTTAATACGCTTCTTACGCTCGTCCCAAACATCTTTTAGAACAGGAACATTGTGTTCCCTATCATTAAAGATGATTCCGGTTTCATCAGTCTTGTAATTGGTGTTGTTGATGAATAGGCATAAAGCGTGTTTTAAATCGGTAACATATAAATCGTTATTAGAGAAATTAGAAGAAAAACAGCAGTAACTGTTTAGTATATAATTTTTGCGTTCTTCACCTCTAGGATAATATGGAATGATATCCAATTCCTTAAACTCAGTTTTTATTTTAGAACCAATTCTGTCTAGCTCTCGGTCTTCCCGAGCCCAATAGATGATGTTTAAATGACCACGAATAATACGAGCATTGTCATCGGCATTGATTTGGTCCAGAATGTGTTGAATTTTGCCTAGAACTACTTTGTTCTGTGAACCGAAGTTGGAACTTTTGTTTAGTTCCTCAATTTTCTTATCTAGCAGCTTGCGCCACTTCTGTTTGTCATCCAAATATAGGATTTGATTGACGATATGATTTTCATTAAGCGTAAGCCCTAAGCCATCAATAAACCCCTGATGAAATACAAAATCGTCAGAAGTGAATCTCTCATTGGTTTTGCTACTCTGCACACTTTCGCCAAAGCACAGTTCGCTATTAATGGCTAGGGCATCAAAATGGTTTTCGCCAATATTGACGCTTTTTTTATCTAATATGATATCGGTGTCAAACCCGTCATTAAAACCATTGAAATAACCATTTGTGAGTCGTTGAATGTCGCCCGCTTTAAGCGGAACAAAAGTCATTTTTCGGCTATTGTTTATGAAGGAAACAGAATCACTAACAGACCCAATGAAACTCTTGACGTTGTCATCTAACTGTTGGACAATTCCTTTGGAAACTTTGCGGAAAGGGTTGACATATTTTGAATTATTTAGAGCCTTGTTCTTAGTGAGTGTAAAGAACAAAAAACAACGATGTTCCATATAATCACGTCCTTTGAAATGGTCGTGTGTTGCTTTTTCTAAAAACGTTGTATTGGGAAGTTTTTCTGAAGAATAAGTTTGCTTTAGGTAGATATCCTGTTTATGGACTACTGTGCCGACAGGTAAGGATTTCAAAGCCTGAAACCAGGCACTGTGAATGTCTTCAAAGTCTTTTTCAGACAGGGAATAAATTTCAGGTAGATTCCCTTCGTAGCATAAGACCACATTACCATTGTTGGCAAATATGATATTGTCTTGAATATCCGTAATAGGTTGATATGCCGAAAGGTTAATCTTGTTCATAGTCTAAGCCTGAGTTTCTTTTGTTACTTATGATTCTTGGGAAGGCTTTAGCCATCTGAAAAAGTTGTGGGTTATGGGCTATTCTTGTCAAAGCAACATATAAAGCAGCGTTAAAAACCATAACACCAATAATCACTAAGAAGCTGAACGAAAAAATAATGATTAACAAAGACGCGAGTATTGAAACCATCATTAAGGCAAATAGGGAAATAGGCAGTCCAAAAATGACCGCCCGTTTCCTGATGTTTTTATAGACTTCGAAGCGTTTCATCTATACTACGATTCCGATTAGGTAAGTGAAGATGCCGACAACTGCACCAGCAATCAAAACGAATACGAGTACTCTCGTAATCCCTTTTTTTAGGTCAGCGTTTTCACCAAAGAAATGCCCTGCATTAAATAGGAAACCAACCAGAAAGATGACACCTAAAAGGATTGGAAAAATGGTACGAATGGTGTCGCCTACATCATTAACGGAATCTT
>CAYFJL010000064.1:0-15228 GCA_964343335.1 uncultured Polaribacter sp.
ATGATGTGCACAATCTCCAAAATTTATTATCAAGAAAACGATTTGAAGATCACGACAAAGAATCGTTAGATCTTTTCATTGATAGTGTAAAGGAGTTTGCCGACAGGGAACTTTTTCCTTATTTCAAGGAAATGGATGAGAGCCCCGCATATCATAAAGACGGAAAAGTATTTGTGCATGAACAAGTGAAAACCATGATGTATAAAGGAGGAGAAATGGGATTGATTTCTGCCCCCTTTAATTATGAAATTGGAGGATTGCAAATTCCGCTTTTGGCCCAGACTGTGGCCTATTATATTTTAGATGCGGCCAACAATCACTTGCCTGGCTATGCGGCATTAACGCAAGGTGCGGCCGAATTAATTATCCATTTTGGGAACGAGGTTTTAAATGAAACCTATGTACCGAACATGCTTTCAGGTGTTTGGGGAGGAACCATGTGTTTGACCGAACCTCAGGCAGGTAGTTCTTTGTCGGATATTATAACCAAAGCCACTCCCACTGATGATGGCTATTACAATATCTCTGGACAGAAGATTTTTATCTCTGGTGGGGACAATAATTTCACAGACAATGTCGTGCATTTGGTGCTCGCAAGAATCGAAGGAGCGCCAAAAGGAACCAAAGGAATTTCTCTTTTTGTGGTACCAAAAAATAGACCATCCGAAGGAGATGGATTGGAGTGGAATGATGTAACTACGGTTGCGGATTTCCAGAAATTAGGACAAAGAGGCTATTGTACCACCCATCTCGGATTTGGAGACAAAGGGGATTGTCGCGGTTGGCTTGTTGGTGAACCCAACAAGGGATTGTATTACATGTTCTTAATGATGAATGCTGCGCGTATTGCTGTGGGAAGAGGAGCGTCTGCTATTGCTAGTGCTGCTTACCATGCTTCTTTGGAATACGCCAATGAAAGACCCCAAGGAAGAAAATTAAGTGCCGACGGGAAGAAGAATCCAGATGAACAACAATCGCTCATCATTGAGCATCCTGATGTTCGTAGAATGTTGCTGATGCAAAAATCCGTGGTAGAGGGCACCATGAGTTTGGTACTATTAGCCGCTAAATATTATGACCTTATCGAAACGGCGGAATCACCTGAAGAAAAGGAGAAATACCATTTGCTTTTAGAGATGATCATTCCGATTGTGAAGACCTATCCTTCAGAAGCCGGATTACAATCTGTGAATAATGGTGTTCAAACCTTAGGCGGATATGGATTCTGTGCCGATTATATCTTACAACAATACTTACGAGATATCCGAATTTTTTCCATTTATGAAGGGACAACAGGAATCCAATCACAAGATTTGCTAGGTAGAAAAGTAACCATGAAAAACGGAAAGGCATTGGAATTACTTTCACAAGAAATTATGATTACCATTCAGAAAGCTTCAGAAAATCCAGCACTTCAGTCCTATGCAAAAATAATGGGTGAGAAATTACAACTTACCCAAAAAGTATTGGGTCATTTGATGCCTTTTGCTATGCAAGGGAATTATGAACGTTTTCTTGCGGATGCATCCGTATTTATGGAATATTTGAGTTTGGTACTCATGGGCTGGACCTGGTTAGACCTTGGTGTTAGTGCATCCAAAGGAGGTGAATATTCAGATGAGTTTTACCAAAGCAAACTGCATACTATGAAGTATTTCTTCACTTATGAGTTGCCAAAAACTTCTGGATTGGCTGAAATACTCATGAACGATGAAACTTTGACCATCAAATCAGAATCTGAACCCATTTTTTAATATGAAGCAGTTTAATTTAGAGAACAAAGTTGCCATCGTAACAGGTTCTAGTAAAGGGATCGGTAAGGCAATTGCGAAGGGATTGGCCCAAATGGGTGCTACCGTGGTTATCAGTAGTAGAAATCAAGAAGCTTGTGATGCAGTTGTTGCGGAATTCGAAAAAGACGGATTGAAAGCCAAGGGCGTCGCTTGTCATATTGGTAAAGAAGAACAAAGAATAGCCCTAGTAAATCAAGTTGTTGAGGCTTTAGGCCGAATCGATGTGTTGGTGAACAATGCGGCGATCAATCCGGTGTACGGACCCATTGAAAACGTAGAGCCTGAAATATTTGATAAAATCATGGATGTGAATGTAAAAGCACCTTGGGCCTTGTCCAATTTAGTGCTACCTCACATGCAAAATAATAACAATGGGAGCATTATCAATATAGCGTCTGTGGAAGCTTTGACACCTGGATTCGGATTGGGATTGTACAGTACGAGTAAGGCGGCTCTTTTGATGCTGACCAAAAATCAAGCAAAGGAATGGGGTCAACACGGAATTAACGTGAATGCCATTTGTCCGGGGCTGATTCAAACTAAATTCAGTGCGGCATTATGGACTAATGAAAAGTTACTGGGCAAACTAGAAAAATCTATCCCTAGCGGACGTATGGGACAACCTGAAGAAATGATAGGGTTGGCATGCCTATTAGCCTCTGATGCTGGATCCTACATGACCGGTGGTGTATATACTGCCGATGGTGGTTACATGATTGCTGGATAAAAGTGGCAATGAACAAATAACATTTAACAATTATCACATTTTTTAACCCTTGAAAGTGGGTCACTGATAATTGATTACTGATCACTGATAATTGATACTTATGAACTTCGAATACTCAAAAACATCACTAGACCTTCAACAGCGATTGAATTCGTTCATTGAAGAACACATCATACCTATTGAAGGGGAATACATGGCTTTTCATCAGAAACCAGAAAACCTTTGGAAACGCTGGGATAAAATTGAAGGCCTCAAAATAAAGGCGAAAGAAGCTGGCTTATGGAATCTTTTTCTACCTAAAGAATATGGTGATTTGAGTCCGGGTCTAACCAATCTCGAATATGCACCGCTCGCCGAAATCATGGGTCGTAGGATTTGGATTTCCGAAATCTTTAATTGTTCTGCTCCCGATACTGGCAACATGGAGGTGTTGGCTAAATACGGAAATGAGACTCAAAAAAAACAATGGTTAGAGCCTTTAATGAACGGTGAAATCCGTTCGGCTTTTTTAATGACCGAACCTGAAGTGGCTTCTTCCGATGCTACCAATATTGAGACTTCCATTGTTTTAGAGGGCGACGAATATGTCATAAATGGACGAAAATGGTGGTCTTCAGGCGGAATGGATTCCCATTGTAAGTTTGCCATCGTCATGGGGAAAACCGATCCAGATGCACATCGACACCAACAGCAAAGCATGGTCATTGTTCCCATGGATGCCGAAGGGCTCAATGTACTCAGACCGTTATCGGTTTTGGGATATTACGATTCGCCCGAGGGTCATGCTGAAATTGAATTGAAGAACGTTCGAGTGCCAAAAGAAAATCTCATTCTAGGAGAAGGTCGCGGATTCGAAATTGCTCAAGGTCGATTAGGTCCTGGGAGAATTCATCATTGTATGCGCTTAATCGGAATGGCGCAATATGCCATGGAATTAATGTCTCAAAGAACTTTGGAAAGAGAGACCTTCGGAAAACGCTTTAAGGACTATAGTAGCATGCGTTTGGCAATTGCCCAGTCGCAATGCGACATTCAACAAGCTAGATTATTGACACTTTCGGCGGCGGATAAAATGGATAAAAAAGGCAACAAAGAAGCCAAAGATTTGATTGCCATGATTAAAATAGTGGCACCAAAAATGGCTCAAGAAGTTATTGATAAAGCTATTCAAATTCTGGGTGGTAAAGGTGTTGGTCCTGACACCTATTTACCTCATTATTTTGCCATTGCACGTATGCTTCGTTTGGCCGATGGTCCTGATGAAGTTCACATGTATCAATTGGGTAAAAGTTTAATTCATAAATACGGTCAATTATAATGAGTGATTATCCAAATCAGCAGGTACGAAAAGGAGAAGAACTACCAGAAAAATCACTAAAGTCTTTCTTGCTAGATCAGGGACTTATTCAGTCAGTAGCATCAGAGTTATTCGTTAAACAATTTACCCACGGATATTCCAATCTTACGTATTTACTTTCCATTGAAGGAAGGGATTATGTGCTAAGAAAACCTCCAGCAGGTGCCATTAAACGAGGTCACGACATGAGTCGTGAGTTCAAAGTACAGAGCGGTTTGGCCAATGGGTTTTCAAAGGTTCCCCAAATGCATGCGTATTCCAATGACGAATCTATTTTGGGTAGTGAGTTTTACATCATGGAAAGGGTAGAAGGGATTATCTTGAACTTTAAAGAAGCCAAAAAAAGAGGGATTGCACCCGAATCCTTTGCGAAGATTTCAGATACTTGGTTAGAATCCATGGTAGAATTGCATCAACTAAATTATAAAATTCTCGGATTGGAAGATCTGGGTAGACCTGAGGGTTATGTTGAACGACAAGTGACCAATTGGGGAAAACAATATCTAAAAGCAGCGACTGAGGAGGTGCAAGCTGCACATCAAATAATGAGTTGGTTGCAAGATCATCAGCCAAGAGAATACGATTCATGCTTGATTCATAACGATTTCAAGTACGATAATGTGGTGTTTAAAGATGATACTTGGAGTGAGATATCAGCCATATTGGATTGGGAAATGGCCACTTTAGGAGATCCTTTGATGGATCTTGGCACATCGCTTGGTTATTGGACCATTCAGAGTGATCCTGAATTTTTAAAACAGGGAATTCCCTCTCCAACCTTATTTCCAGGAAATCCAAAGCGCAGTGAAATCGTTGAGAGTTACGCTAAAAAATCGGGGAGAAAAGTAGACAATATTTTGTTTTATTACGCCTTCGGATTGTTCAAGATAGCAGTGATTGCTCAACAAATTTATTATCGATATAACAAAGGACTAACCACAGATCCACGATTTGCCCAATTGAACAAGGCATCAGAATTATGCTGCGTTTGGGCGATGAAATGTGTTCAATCTAATTCCATCGACTAATGGATCCGAATTTGAATACCCAAGGGATAGCCGCTTTAAAGAAGTTCTCAGATGCTGAACCTGTTTTTATGCTCAATCTTTTAGAATACAAAGAGATTGTTAAAGAAACTGGAAAATCAGGGAAAGATACTTACAGGGATTACATGATCGTAGCCCTGCCCTTCTTTGAAAAGATAGAAGCAGATATAATCTTCAAGGGAACACCGCAATCCTATATTATTGGTTCTAATGAGGATAAGTTGTGGGACGAGGTTCTTATCGTAAAGTACGCAACCAAGAATGAATTCTTCAAGTTAATGCAGTTTAAAGACTATCCGAGTGCACTAAGAGCTTCGGCATTGAAAGATTCGAAATTAATTTTTTGTAAATAATAGATATGCAAGTAAAAGATAAAATAGTCATCGTAACCGGTGCAGGTTCTGGAATAGGGAGAGCTTCGGCCATTCACTTTGCCAAATACGGAGCAAAAGTAGTGGTATCTGATATTGACCTCGAAAAAGCAAAAAAAGTTTCAGAAGAAATTGTAACAAATTTCGGTGAAGCGCTACCTATAAAAGCAAACGTTGCTGTTTTTGAAGAGGTAGAAAATTTGGTGCAGCATACAGTCACGGTCTTTGGAAAACTAGATGTGATTGTGAACAATGCAGGTATTGGACCACGAAATTTATTCAAAACCGGGGATGCCACTTTGAAGGACTGGGATCGTGTGATTGCTGTGAACCAAACCGGTGTTTTTTATTGCATGAAATTAGCCATTCAACAATTTGTGAAACAAGGGCACGGAAATATAGTCAATATTGCTTCCTTAGCTGGTTTAAAAGCGTCGCCAAATAATATTAGTTATAGTGCTAGCAAGTTTGCAGTTGTCGGAATGACCAAGTCAGCCGCGATGGAATATGCATCCAAGAACATCAGGGTCAATGCGGTATGTCCGGGGTACACAGAATCAGAATTGTTGAATCAATTGTTAGGCGCAAAACCCGAAATGGATACCATTTTAAAAAGTGTGATTCCGATGAAACGATACGGAAAGGCAGAGGAAATAGCGGATGCAGTGGTTTGGTTGGCCTCCGACAATACGAAATTTGTGACTGGACAAACCATCACTTTAGACGGAGGAACATCGCTTTAAAAGCAGGAAATATTTAATTTTACAACTAATTATCAATCGAAAATAAAAACTAGAACTTATGAAAAAATGGTTAATTCCGGTTATAATCCTTGCAGTTATTGCCTACTCTTTGTACAGCTGGGCAAAAGGATTTAATAACGAAGCCGTAGTCTTACAAGAAGACGCAAAAACAAAATGGTCTAACGTTGAGAGTTCATACCAAAGAAGAAACGATTTAATCGGGAACTTGGTAAAAACGGTTCAAGGAGCGGCTGATTTTGAAAAGGAAACCTTGACCCAAGTAATTGAAGCGAGATCAAAAGCTACATCAACAACTATTGATGTGAATAATTTGACGCCTGAGGCTATGGCGCAATTTCAACAGGCTCAAACTGGACTTTCAGGAGCATTATCAAAATTATTATTGGTTGTTGAGCGTTATCCAGATTTAAAGGCCAATGCCAATTTCTTGGAACTGCAAAGCCAATTGGAAGGCACTGAAAACCGAATCAATGTAGCAAGAGACCGATTCAACGAAGATGTCAATAAATACAACAAGCATATCAAAATTTTTCCAAATTCTGTATTAGCTGGACTTTTCAATTTTGATGAAATGAATCGTTATAAATCAGATCCAGGTTCTGAAAATGCTCCGGATGTAAACTTTGATTTTAGCAAGAAAAAATAACAATGTCTGAAGTTGAAGATTTCTTAAGCAAGGGCGAAGAGCAAGAAATTATTGAAGCCATCCGAACTGCTGAAAAAAACACCTCGGGAGAAATCCGAGTGCATTTGGAAGCGCATACAGATGACGATCATTACAATCGTGCTCTAGAAGTTTTTTATCAGCTGGAAATGGACAAAACCAAAGATCAAAACGGCGTATTGATTTATGTGGCCGTTGAGGATCATAAGTTTGTTATTTGCGGTGATAAAGGCATCAATGATGTGGTACCCAATGATTTTTGGAACACTACCAAAGACGTAATGCAATCGCACTTTAAGAAAGGAAACTTCAAACAAGGATTGGTTGAAGGAGTTTTAAAAGCAGGAGAAGAATTGAAAGGTCATTTCCCTTGGCAAGAGGATGATGAAAATGAGTTATCGAATGAAATCTCAAAAGGATAATGCATAAACCGTCATTTATTACCACGATACAGTTAAGCCAGAGGCGTTATATGATGCTCTTGGCAACACTATTTTTATGCTCTTGGTTTTCCTTTTCACAAGGATTTCAGATCCCTGAAAAGCCGAAGTTTCAGACAAGTGTTTACGATTACGTCAATCTACTTTCCAAATCTGAAAAAGCCCAGCTTGAGAACAAATTGGTGCGTTATTCAGACACCACTTCCACTCAAATTGTCGTTGCTATTATTTCTTCCACAGAAGGGGAGAACATCAATTACCTAGCCGCTAATTGGGGTGAAGCGTGGGGCATCGGCCAGGAGAAAGAAGACAATGGTGTGTTAATGTTGTTGGCCAGAGACGATCGCAGAATCTCCATTCAATCGGGGAAAGGGGTCGAATATCTGCTCACCGACTTTCTAGCCAAACGAATCATTGAACGAATTATCATTCCGGAGTTTAAGAAGGGAGATTATTACCGCGGATTAGACAAGGGAGCGGATTACATTTTTAAAACTCTTCAAGGCGAATTTAAAGGCACACGAAAGAAGTCGAAATCTGAAAAATTGCCATCCATATTTTTCATGATCATCTTGTTTATTGCTATTGTGATTATCATCATTAGTATGAAAAATGGTGGTGGTCGAGGGGGAAAACGCTATCGTCGTACTGCAACAGACTCCATTTTAGATACCATTATTCTTAGTAATATGGGACGTCGAGGTGGAAGCTTCGGCGGCGGATTTGGAGGTTCTTCACGAGGCGGAGGCTTCGGTGGAGGCGGCTTCGGCGGCGGATTTGGTGGCGGATCGTTTGGTGGAGGCGGAGCTTCTGGAGGATGGTAGCTATATGAAGAGACTTGCTTTTTTATTTTTTGCTCTTATTCTTATAGGATGTTTTCAAGATCAAAACTTGAAGATTGTCAATGACTTGCCGTTATCGCTGCGAGAATCCTCGGGGGTGGAATTCATTGCGGCTACCAATTCAATTTGGACTCATAACGATAGTGGTAATGATAGTGAGCTTTATCGTCTATCGGAATCTGGAGAAGTTGTACAGGTCATTCAAATTAATGCTCCAAATAGAGATTGGGAAGACATCACTTCCGATAAGGAAGGTAATCTATACATCGGGGATTTTGGGAACAATGATAACACTAGAAAGAATCTTAGAATCTATAAAGTTAACAAGTCCGATTTACAGAGAGAGAATGCAGAGATCTCCGTTATTAAGTTTCGATTTGAAGATCAAAAAGACTTTCCTCCGAAAAGAAAGAAACGGATTTTTGATGCCGAGGCTTTTTTCTACTTCAAAGGACATCTTTATATTTTTACTAAAAGCCGAATTAGTAATAAAATAGGGAAGACCAACCTTTATAAAGTGCCTGCTAAAGAGGGAGCCTATGTAGCCGAAAAGATTGGGAGTTTTACCAATTGCAATCAAAAAGCATGTTGGATCACCGGAGCTGATATTAGTGATGATGGCAGCAAAATGGTGCTGCTTTCAGAAAAGAACCTAATCATTTTTTCAGATTTCAAAGACGATCATTTTTTTGACGGAAAGCGAGATGAAATTGTCTTTGAATATCAATCGCAGAAAGAGGCTGTTTGTTTTAAAAACAATCAAACGCTTTACATTACCGATGAAAGAGCCATTTCTTCGGGAGGGAATTTATACGAGCTTAACCTTCCTAAAAATTAAATCCGAAGCCGGCTGCAATTCGCATTCCGTCTACACTGTGAAAAACTGCTAAATTGGCTCCAATCATATTGGCTGCTGTAAAAAAGAATCCGCCTCCATAAGAGGTATGCCAGTTATCATACGTTAACGTCGGATTGATGGTGAGATTCTGTCCGCCCCACACACGTCCGTAATCAAATCCTGTGTAGAGTCCTAAGTTTATCGGTACCAATCCTGTTTTAAACTGCTTCAAGTTCACCCGAATGTCTGAACTGTGATAGAAAGAGTTTTTGTCTGTAAATCGTTGATTTCTGAATCCTCTTAGACCAAATCGATTTCCACCAATACTTGCTGCTTGATAGAATTCATATCCATCTCCAAAGGTGAATCGACTGTGAAGTTTGGTTGCAAACACCCATTTTCCATTAGAGGTTAACTTTTGATCAAAGGATATACTCGGAATGAAATAAGCAAAGGCATTTGTATTTGATAGATTGTTGGTATATCCAAAACGGATATCGGTTCTCATTCCTTGACTTGGAAAGGCAGGATTGTCGGCATTTTCAAATTGATAACTAGCCTCAAGATTCACAAATTGTTGTCCTTCAAAAATAGCATTGGTAGCATTGAAAAAGGAATTCACAAAGCGTCCAGCTGTATTTTCAACCTTAAAATCTTGGTAATTCACACCCACTTTAAATTCAGCACCAAGATCTCCAACCCATTTCAAGGAAGTTCCTAGATTTAATTGTCGAATCTTTACCCTGTTGAAATCCATATCTGCATTTCCATTGGCTTCAGGGTTGCGAGAGGCGTTTCCGTATCCGAAGAAATTTACTGCAAAATTCGGACTCGTATAATAGGCGTCTATTCCTAAATTCCAATCTTTTACCACCTTGGCAAATTCTCCGTGGTAAAACAATTCGAATCCATTGGTCGCAAAAAAGTAATTTGCGCCGAGTGATGTTTTTGCCGTAAAGGGATTTCTGGCAAAACCATTTTTAATGCTGTTACTGGCAAAACCAAGCTTGACCCCGTCATCGGGATTGAAACCTAAAGTAGGAGCCACGGTACTCATCTTACTTCTTACTTTCTTGTAATCATAAACATTGGTTTCATAATTATCCGTAAGACGTTTTGTAACCCTTTTAGTGGTAAAGGTGTTTTTCTTTGATTTATAATCATACACTCGAACCGCTTTCGGATTGTTGATGGTATATACATCGTTATTTTGACCTCCGATCAGTCGAACTTTGATGTATTGATTTCCTTTACCATTTACCTCAAAGGTGTCATCATCATCAAGACCGTAGATCCATATTTCTTTAGTGTACTTGCTCTCGTATAACTTTTGATGGAAAATTTCGTCTTTTTTTCCTTTTTTGATCCGATATCCAGTAACTTTTGTTTGTCCGTTTGGCATGCGCTCAATATCGAACCAATCGTCTTTTTGAGTTCCTTTTACAATGGCGAAGTCATTGATATATCCGAAGTATTGATCGGATATCGATTGAAGATTTTTTCTTCGACCTAATAACTTCTTCTTAATGACTGAGATGGTTTCATCTTGCACTTCTTTTGGGAAATGTGTAAAAGCTTCATCGATGATACCTTCCGTAATACGTTCTTGAATAAACTTCACTTGTTGGTCCCAAATTGCCTTGTTCGATTGTGTCATGATCGCCATGTCTAATGGATATGGAGAAGCATTGAACCAACGCGTGCTCTTCAGTTCTTCCGAATAGGGTCGCATACCTCGTAAGGCAGGAACTCGGTCTGTGGCAAATCCTAAGAGAAAACCATCTCCCATTATAGAAAAAGCTTGATCTCGATCTCTTGGTATAGGTCTGTATATTCGCTTTTTTCCTTCTTTGAATTCGGCCCATCGCCATTGATCTTCATGTCGGTCAAAATCGCCAATCAGCATATCGAACAATCGTGCTTTGATGTAAGACGCTTCATCCACGAAATAATCTTCGTCTTCATTGATTTTTTTCAACATGTCGTCGGTGCTGATCACCTTGTTGGAAAATCCGAAACTTGCCTTATCGCCGTGACCAGAAGCAGCTCGTTCTTCAATCATGTACAATTCATCGCCAAACTCATCGTTGAAGTTACCCAAAGCATTCTGTTTCGGGATGTAGTATAAAACGGGATTCGTATGATAAATTCCCACAGCATCTGCCAAGGTTCCAATGGTAAATGGTGCATACGGATGGGAACCTGTAAAGACATCCATCAATAGGGCTTCTACAGAAGTGTCGTCGTATTGACCTTCAATATATTGATCTTTAAAGGCAACGGCTTGCAGGTATTGCAAAGCGTTTTTACGAATGGCTCGCATCACATATTCGCGACCTTGAGGGTCTTCCATCCTCAGGGATTTGGATTGGTGTCCGCCACCTTTTCGGATGGGTTTGAGTCCGCCAAATATGGTGTCCAGATTCACAACTGGAGCAACAACGTCTGTCCCGAAATATTTGCGATAGCGGTCTCCCCAGATAAATTTGTAAAAACCAGTTTTTTTAACTTCCTCTTTGGTGTAAACCGATGCTTTCTGTTCTTTAAGTTTTACTTCTGGGTATGATTTAACGATTCGTGCTTCATTGGCCTTATGAACTTCAGTTTCATAAACGATTCCAGCATCCTTCGCCGAATAGAATTGAACTTTACTCGAGCCATCCTCAAATACCGTTAATTTGGCAAAGCCTTGAGCTCCGTAAGTAAATTTGGCATTCCTAGTTAATTTGGTAGCTGAAGTTTTCGATCCTGAACCACTTACAATCTGAGGTACATTGTCTTTAACAATGTATTGCAAACTATGTTCATGACCAGAAGCAAAGATGGTTTTGTCGTTCTCTTGGGCTAAGGTCACCAAATTACGTTTTAGCTTATTGTATTTCTTGTTCTGTAAATCTGCGTTTGACAATCCGCTTGTCTTTCGAATGATATTTTTTAACGATCCAAGAATCGGTGCAGGTTGCATGTGACTTGTGAAGGAATAATAACCACCATGTGGTCCATTGGTGAACATCGGATGATGCAATGCAACCAAGGTTGTTTTACCGCGATTCTTTTTGATTAAGCCTTCAAACTCATCCAAGAATTTGGTGCGAGTTTTTATTTCACAATCATCGTTTATCGTTGGATGTTTATCCCAGTCTGTTAAATACCATTGGGTGTCTACAATGATTAAAACAAGATCTTCCGAGATTTCAATAGATCGCAAGGGGCATCCATTTTCTGGAAGAAAAGTATTTTTACCAAGGGCCTTTTCAACAATCTTCTCCTGGCGTTTGAGTCCGTCTAAGCCACTATACCAATCGTGGTTTCCAGGTATAATAATAGACCGGCCTTTGAATTGTTTGGCGATATCAGTTTGAACATCAATTCGATGTTTTGCCAATTCGTACTCTTTAGATTTTTTCTTCGGAATTCCTTTTTCGTAGACATTGTCGCCGAGAAATATCAAGGTTGAATTTTGATCGGCTTCTCCAATGTGTTTTTTCAACAATGTTAGACCTTCGGAAGTTTCTCCTAAATCAGAATTTCCAGCATCCCCAATAAGGTAAAACGTATGCGCAACTTTTCGAATATTTTGATTCTGATTTGCTTTCGAGTCTTGGCTAAATTGGGCTCTGTAGGTTGCACAACTTGTGACCACTAGAAAGGCAAGAAAATATAGGAAGGTTCTAGTTAGTTTCATGTAGAACTATTTGCTGATTGATTACAAATATATCAAAACCCTTTGTTTCAGTGCGCTAGGAGCTGCAGGAAAGCATGGAGCAACCTACTTTGGATCTGGCCCATTCAGGTCTTTTCGCGAACCAATGCTCGTATTCTGGTTGTTCATCATAGGGTTTTTTAAGCATTTCGAACAATTCTGAAATGAGCGAATAATCACCTTCATCGGCCTTGTCTATGGCCATCTGGGCCATGTAGTTTCGAAGTACATACTTCGGATTGATGGCATCCATTTTTGCTTTTCTCTCGGTCTTCGACATTGTTTCTTTTTCAAGTCGATGGTGGTATCGGTTAAACCATTCCTGCCAACGAGTTTCAATTTCTTCTACTAGTTCTTCTTTGTTATAAATAGATCGATTTAATATTTCTTTCCATGAAGAAGAATCAGAATAATCACTCAGCAATCTAAAGAAAATGGTCATGTCGGTTTCGATACTTTGAAGCGAATCTTCCAAATCTTTGATGAGGTAAGGGTCTTGTTCATCCACTTCGTACAGACCGATTTTTTCCTTCATCATGATTAGGGATTTGGTTCCGTAATCTGATTTGTATTTTTCAAGAATTTCTTCCAACGGAGCAGCTTCGTCAATTAATGGAAACAAAGCATTTGCTAATTGATAGAGATTCCACAACCCAATACTCGGTTGATTTCCATATCGGTATCGTTTGTGTTGTCTATCTGTGGTGTTGGGCGTCCAGCCAAAGTCGAAACCTTCCAACCACCCATAAGGACCGTAATCTATGGTTAGTCCTAAGATGGACATATTATCGGTATTCATTACCCCATGTACAAAGCCAACTCGCTGCCAATGCATGATGAGGTCTAGAGTGTTCGTAGCAACTTTATCAAAGAACTTGATATAGGTTTCCTTACTTGGTGTTCCAAGTTCAGGATAAAAGGTGTTGATGGTATAATCTGTAAGATTCTTAAGGTTTTTGATGTCATTACGAACCGCAAAAAGCTCGAAATTACCAAATCGTAAAAACGAAGGAGACACTCTGGATACAATAGCTCCCTTCTCATAAGCGCTGTTGCCATCGTACAACATGTCACGAAGTACATCGTCTCCAGTAAGACTCAGTGAAAGGGCTCGAGTTGTAGGAACCCCAAGGTAATACATAGCTTCACTACAAAGATATTCCCGAATGGAAGAACGCAACACTGCGAGTCCGTCACCAGATCTAGAATATTGTGTTTCTCCAGCTCCCTTAAGTTGTACTTTCCAGTTTTTCTGTTGGTGTTCTACCTCAAATAAGTTGATGGCTCGTCCGTCTCCCAGCTGTCCGGCCCAATGTCCAAATTGATGTCCGCCATAAGCCATGGCGTATGGTTTTGTATTTGGATATACTTGATTCCCGGTAACTATATTCAGAAAAAACTCGGAATTACTGTCTTCTTTGGAGATGCCCAAATTCTGCAACATTTCTTCTGAAACATGAAGAAGTTTTGGTTTTTTTGTCTGCCTGGGAGTTACAAAGGAATAGGCCGCCTCGAACACCTGTCGCCTTGAATTTTCAAGATTTGAGTCGGCTGGATTGGCCTCGATGAATGTATTTTTTAAATTTAATTTCATCGGAGTTTATCGGCATGTAACTTTCTAAGTTTGGTCAGTTTTGGTGTAATTACAAAACTACAATAGCCCTGACTTGAGTTGCTTCGATAGTAATTTTGATGGTATTCCTCAGCTTCATAAAAGATAGGAAGCTCTGATATTTCTGTAACTATTTTGTCTTCAAAAAACTCCGCTAATCCAGCTACCACTTTTTCAGCGATGTTTTTTTGATTTTGATCGTGATAAAAAATCACTGATCGGTATTGTGTTCCCACATCTGCTCCTTGACGATTCAGGGTCGTTGGATCATGGGTGGTCATAAAAACAATCAAGATGTCTTCATAGGAGATGATATCGGCATCAAACTCAATCTGAATTACTTCGGCATGACCCGTTAATCCGGAAGTAACTTCTCTATAAGTTGGTCTGCCTGGAGCATTTCCACCAGCATATCCAGAAACGATGCGTTCAACACCTTTTACTTCTTGAAAAACAGCTTCCGTGCACCAGAAACATCCACCCCCTACAGTGGCTATTTGCAGATTTTTACTCATTGACAGAGGTTTTTTCAAGTTCCATAGATTCAGAATTGATACAGTAGCGCAATCCGCTAGGTTCTGGACCGTCTGGGAAGACATGGCCTAAGTGTGCATCGCAATTGTTGCACAAAACCTCAACTCGTACCATTCCGAAAGAGGTATCCTTGATATATTGGATGGAATTTTCTTCAATCGGTTGGGTAAAACTTGGCCAACCAGTTCCAGAGCTAAATTTAATCGTCGAATCAAACAAAGGGTTTCCGCAGCAAACACAATTGTATTTTCCCTCCTCATAGATTGTACAAAGGGCTCCGCTATGTGGTCTTTCTGTTCCTTTTAATCGGGTAATTCGAAATTGCTCGGGCGTTAGAATTTCTCGCCAATCCGCTTCGGTTTTCTCAACTCGTTTTGCGGGAGTCGGGTTTCCTTTCGTTGCAAAATGAATAATATTTTTCCAGGTAAGCATAATTATCAATCTTCTACTGCAAGATACTTATAGTCGCAACAATAGAAGTCGAAAAGTGATTGAATTTCTTTACATTTGAATTCAAATCATCAATAATCATGAGTG
>CAYFJL010000065.1:0-14925 GCA_964343335.1 uncultured Polaribacter sp.
TAGAACTCAACTAAAAACTTTTATCGATGGCACGACCAACAAGATCTACGAGTACAATTAAACCAGCAACTTCCTTTTATGTTATTAGCATTATTGGATTGATTTGGTATGGGATTGGTGTTTTTATGTACCTTTCACAAGCTTATATGACTGATCAGTTTAAAGACTTAATTCCACCCAACCAACTTGAATTTATGAACAACACTCCAAAATGGGTATATGCTGCCTTTGCAGTGGCCGTTTGGTTTGGATTCTTAGGTACCATACTAATGCTATTCAGAAAGAAGAGCGCTCGTTTGTGGTTTATTATATCTTTTATTGGATTGATAGTACAACTCGGATATAACTTCACCATGACAAACGCCTATGACGTTTATGGAGGTCAAGGAGTTGTTCAAGCAATCATTACCTTCTTAATAGCCATTTTCTTTATTGGCTTTACAAAGAGGGCCATTGAATCTGAAATATTGACTTAGAAAAGACTATTCAAATAAAGCAGCAAGAAACTCCGCAACACATGCGGGTTTTTTTTGTCCTTGTATTTCGATTACACAAGAAAATGTGATCTTCCGACCATTGTTCTCCAAGGTTTCGATATTAGCAATGGTCGTATGCATTCGCAACTTGCTATTCACAGGAACCGGATTGGGGAATCGAACCTTGTTCAATCCGTAATTCAAACCCATTTTTACGCTTTTCACCACAAAAAGTCCTTCTAACATTTTTGAAATCATAGCAACGGACATGAAGCCATGCGCTACCGTTGATTTAAACGGACTTTCCCTCTTTGCTCGTTCTTCGTCAACATGAATCCATTGTTTATCAAAAGTCGTATTTGCAAAGTCGTTGATCATTTCTTGAGTAATTTCATACCAATCTGTCGATGGTAATTCCTTGCCAAGCATAGTTTCAAATTCTGTCAGGTTCTCAAATATCATGGGTAAATCAATTTTAATTATTTATTAGTACAGGTCCATATTCTATTTCTTAAATTAGGCAAAATTTTAAAATTTATGAAACGTTTTCTAATTCTTTTGTGTTTAGTAACATTCGGTATAAATGGTCAAGATAATCCCAAATGGATGCGATATTCGGCCATATCTCCTGATGGAACTCAAATTGCATTTACCTATAAAGGTGATATCTATAAAGTTTCGTCATCAGGTGGTGATGCTGTGCAATTGACTTATCATAATGCACACGATTATATGCCTGTCTGGAATAAAAAAGGTGATCAAATAGCCTTCGCATCGAATCGATATGGGAATTTTGATGTGTATGTGATGAGCGCCAAGGGAGGTCAAGCAACAAGACTTACCTTCCACTCTGCCAATGAATCTCCGTATACATTTACCAATAATGGAAAGAACATTCTTTTTGGAGCTGCTCGCCAAGACCATGTGAAAAGTAGACAACATCCAACAGGATCACAAACAGAGCTATATAGTGTACCTACCAAAGGTGGTCGCGTTTCTCAGATTTTTACACTTCCTGCGGAACATGTACAGTTTTCCAAAAATGGAAATAGCATGATTTATCAGGATAAACCTGGAGGTGAAAATATTTGGCGGAAACATCACCAATCATCCGTTACAAGAGATATTTGGATGTATGACCAAAAGACCGACACTCATAAAATGATTACATCTTTTAAAGGTGAAGACAGAAACCCCGTTTTTAGTCCGGATGAAAAAAGTATCTATTATTTGAGTGAACAAAACGGAACCTTTAATGTTTATAAAAAAGGAATTAACTCCCAGGCAACGCAACAACTAACCAAATTCAAAATTCATCCCGTTCGTTTTTTAAGTATTGGAAATGGAACTTTGGCATTTGGGTATGACGGTGAGCTTTATACAATGAAGGAGGGTGAAAAACCAAAAAAACTAAAGGTCCGCATCATCACACAAGACAAAATGAACAGTGACAGTTTTATCTCTATCAATGGAGGAATTCGCGAAATGTCGATTTCACCAAATGGAAAAGAAATTGCCTTCATTGCCCGCGGGGAAGTTTTCGTAACTTCTGTGGATAAATCCTTTACCAAAAGATTGACCAATACACCTGAAAACGAACGATTTGTAACATGGACACCCGATGGGAAATCAGTCGTTTATGCCAGTGAAAGAAACGGACGATGGAGCATTTTCAAAACCGAAAAGGTACGAGAGGAAGAGCCATTCTTCTACGCTTCTACACTCATCAAAGAATCTAAATTGGTTTCAAACAAAGTAGATAATTACATACCAAAATTTTCACCTGATGGAAAATACCTAGCTTTTATTGAAGGAAGAAGGTCACTTGTTGTTCAGAATTTGAAATCAAAAAAGAAGGTGACCCTACTTACTCCCAAAGAACTGTATCACATGCGAGATGGTGATAAATATTTTACGTGGAGTCCTGATAGCAAGTGGTTACTCGTTGATTGGGGCAAAACGCTTAGTAATGACGAAGTCTTGCTAATGGCCGCAGACGGTTCAAAGAAAATGAACTTGAATCAAAGCGGATATTCAGACTACCGACCAAAATGGGTCAACGGAGGTAAACAAATGATTTGGTTTAGCAATCGAAATGGATTAAAATCATACGCGACCAGTGGAAGAACTGAAAGTGACGTATACAGCATGTACTTTACCCAAGAGGCTTGGGATGAAGCGAATTTGACGGATGAAGAATTTAAGTTGTTAACGGCAGTCAAGGCTGAAGAAAAAAAGAAGAAAGCCAAAGAAAAGAAAGAGGCCGACAAAGACAAAAACAAGAAAAAGAAAGGTACTAAAGAAGATAAAAAGAAGGATGTGAAAGCATTGACATTCGATTGGGATCAAATGAGAGATCGTACCAAAAGATTGACCATTCACTCTTCTCGATTGGGTGACGCCGTTTTGTCGAAGAAAGGTGATATGCTTTATTATTTAGCAAGCTTTGAGGGACGTGCCAACCTTTGGAGCACCAATCTCAGAACTCGTGAAACCAAAATGATCATGCGATTAAATGGTGGAGGAAGCTTGCAATGGGATAAAGAGCAGAAAAACTTGTACTTACTTTCTGGCGGACGAATTTCTAAATTGAATCCGACAGCAAAAAAGAGAAAAGGAGTTTCTATTAGAAGTGAAATGGAATTCGATAAAGCTGCCGAACGTCAAGCAATGTTTGAGCATGTTTGGATTCGCACAAAAAATATTTTTTATGAGCCAACATTCCACGGGATTGATTGGGACTTAATGAAAAAAGAATACACAAAGTACATTCCGCATATTGGTAATGATATTGAATTCGCAGAAATGCTATCTGAATTATTGGGTGAATTAAATGTATCTCACGCCGGATCGGGATTCAGAAGATCCTCAATTTCAAATGCAGATGCAACAGCTTCCTTAGGAATCTTCATGAGTTATGATCACAAAGGGACAGGGATCTTAATTGATGAAATTATTAAGGGCGGACCATTGGATAAGGCCAAGTTTAACATTCGACCTGGAATGATCATCGAAAAAATTGATGGTGAAGTGATCGAAGCAGATCAAGATGTGGCCAAATACTTGAACAGAAAAGCTGGAAAGTTCGTTTTGTTAGAGATTAGTGATCCAAAGTCTAAAAAAGACAATCAATTCATCACAGTGAAACCAATTTCGCTTGGAGCTGAGAATAGACTTCTTTATAATCGATGGGTAAAAATGAATGAAAAGGAAGTTGAAGAAAAGAGTAATGGACAGTTAGGTTATGTACACATCCCTGGAATGGGAGACGGACCTTACCGTAGTATTTATCAGGATATGATGGGTAAATACTTCGAAAAGAAAGGTGTCATTGTTGATACCCGATTTAATGGTGGTGGTGATTTAGTGGCTGATTTAGCCATGTTCTTCACCGGAGTACCATTCATTACTTATGCTACCGCAGATAAAGTGGTTGGTGGCGAACCTACCTCTCGTTGGACCAAGCCAACCTTAACGATGTTCAATGAAAGTAATTATTCAGACGGTCATTGTTACGCTCAAGGATATACCGATCTTAAAATTGGAAAAACGGTAGGAATGCCTGTTCCCGGTACCTGTAGTTTCGCAGGATGGGAAGGATTGCCTAATGGAGGATATTGGGGCGTTGTTCCTGTGAGTGCCAAGAACAAAGCCGGTGAATGGATGGAAAACAACCAAACGGAACCGATGATTAAGGTTAAAAATATGCCGGGTAAACTAGACAGAGGAATCGATCAGCAATTGATTCGATCAATTAGAGAGTTAATGAAAGATGTAAAGTAGTAAGCAAACAAAAGCGGAGTAATTATCCTCCGCTTTTTTTATTGTCTTTGTACACTATTCTCGTTTCTTTTTTCGGCCTATGTTCTTGACCATTGCTATCTTCTCACCGAACAAATCCTCTTTTATTTTCGGCAATTCCAAGTGATACTTAACGGCAATCAATCGGATTCCAATGACTACCAATGCAGAGGAAGTAAATACCAAGTTCTCCGACAAGGGGGTACGCTGCAAGATCAAATAAGTAATACCGCCCATTAAACAAGCAGAAGCATAGATTTCTTTTTGAAATATCAAGGGAATCTTGTTGGTTAGTATATCTCTTAAAACCCCTCCGAAAACGGCTGAAATCATTCCCATAATGATGGCCAAGATCGGATGTAATTCCAAAGCCAAACCCTTTTTAAGGCCTAATAAGGTAAAAACACTTATCCCTATGGTATCGAATAAAAATAGGGTTTTACTCAATGGTAATATTTTACTTTTAAATAAAAAAGTCAGAATTACCGCTACTAATATGGTGTATAGATAGTTCATATCACCAATCCAATTAATAGGATGGGAATTGATCAATACATCCCTGAGCATTCCGCCTCCGACCGCCGTCACAAAAGCAATAATTCCGACGCCAAACAAATCGAAGTCTTTTTCAGCGGCAATTAAAGCCCCACTGACCGCAAAGGCAAAAGTTCCTAAAATATCAAGGATGTAAATGAATTCCATTAGTTATCCGGATTTAAAACTTGTAAGACGTCCTCTCGAATTCGAGCCGGTTTATAGGTACTTCGATGAAGCATGGCCCAAGTAGTTTTGGCTTTCACAAGTAGTTGGTCATCTTTATAAAATTCAATAAATCTCTCTGAAGTAAACCCTTTGGAATCCCCTACTCTCGTCTTGCCAATAATCTTATCTCCTAAAGTAGCTTGGCCTTTATAATCAATCTCATGACGAAGCACTACCCAAATGTAATGATCTAGGTCAAAGTTTCGAGTAAGATGCTTCCAATGAGACCCTGCCACGTCTTCCATCCATTTGACATACACGGCATTGTTTACATGATTCAAGGCATCCAAATGCTCTTCTTTTACTTCTATTTCAATAGCATACATCATTTACAAAATTGATTCACCATTCAAGTTTGTGGTCAAAATATCACTAAAGAGGTTGAAGAACGGCCTCAAAGCTCTATAGGAGTCGTCCACTTCATCGATAAAACTTTCTGACAATACTTCTTCATCGCTAAAATTACGAATGGCCACATAGCCTTTTTTACGAAGTAAATCCACATCAGGGTGGTTTTTATCAAATCCCCTTGGCGCCGTTTTCAATTCACCAAAACTATGAAACTCACCTCCAAAATGCTTTTGATACTCAGCATCTGCAAGAATATCCCGAATTTCTGACGCATCCATTTCAATTTCCTTACGAATTCGAAAGATATCCTCTTTGTTCGGTTCCCAGAATCCACCTGCAATCAATGATTCACCCGGTTTAATTCGAATGAAATAGCCACCTCGAAGTTCTTTCCCCAGTCTCGAAAAAGAGTTGCCAAATTGAGGTTTGTAAGGCGTCTTATCATGTGAAAATCGAACATCTCGATAAATACGCATCATTTTAGATTTTTCAATCTCATCATGCTGCTGTAATCTTTGATGGATAGCGGCAAAGACATCCTTGGCATTCTGATGCGCTTTTTGATAGTCTCCTTTGTGATCTGCGAACCAATCGCGGTTGTTATTTTTTTGTAGTGCTTTTAAAAATTGAAAGCTTTTTTTATCGAAAGTCATGGGTATATTTAAAGTGTGAAGTTACAAAATACTATTGTAACTTCGTCAGTGATGCAAATGGATAGAGATCGCAAAACACAACGCAGATACGAGGGTTTTATGAATACGCCCAACCTTTGGAATGATGATGTAGTTAAGGGAATTCATCAATTTGAGTTGTCCAAATCCTCGAATAAATTCACGTCTGATATTCTCGACAATTTGCGATTGGGTAAGTATATCGAACAATTTGTGTTTTATGTGCTTCAACAGGATAAGAACATCCGTCAGCTAAAAGAGAATATTCAAATTCAAAAGGGAAAGCAAACCCTAGGAGAAATCGATTGTCTATTTCTTGAAAACGACCAACCTATTCATTTAGAAATTTCTTACAAGTTTTATGTGGTTGATTTTAGCAGAGGCACTAATGAAGTAGAACATTGTATTGGTCCGAATAACAGAGATTCCTTGGTAGAAAAACTCACTCGTATTAAAGATCATCAGCTTCCCCTACTATTCAGGGAGGAAACTCAGGAGTATTTAGACGCCCTCAATTTCAATATAAAAAACTGCACACAACAAGTGCTTTTCAAGTGTCAGTTGTATCTTCCTTTAAGTCATTTGGACCATCAGTTCGAAAATTTAAACCAAGATTGTGTCGCCGGAATTTACCTTCGTAACAATGAGTTGGATAAATTCTCTTCCTGTAAGTACTTTATTCCGGATAAAAAGGATTGGTTAATTAATCCTATTGTAGATGTTGATTGGTTAAACTTCAAGGAGGTCAAGAAGGAAATAAAAAGGTTTCATGAAAAAAAGTATTCACCTTTGTGTTGGATGAAACATCCGAATGGTGAAATAGTCAAGGCTTTTGTTATTTGGTGGTAAAAAAAAGCTCGCTTTCGCGAGCTTTACATTTTATTACTTGTCTTCCTCTTTTTCTTTAGAAGCTCTATTCCAGATTTTTATCTTATCATCTTTGGTTATCCCTTCAAGGATTTGTACGTTTACGCCGTCTGAAGTTCCTAGTTTTACGGTCTTCTTTTCAAACTCATTTTCTCCAACCAATACCTCTACATAAGGTTCTTCGGTTTTTTGATCAAATTTTAATAAGGCCTCCTTAATAGCCAAAACGCTATCTTTTTTCTCCAATACGATATCTGCATTGGCACTGTAACCAGCCCTGATATAATAATCGTCGTTCAAAGAAACATCCGCTTTGATTTTAAACTGAACTGCTCCAGCCTCTTCCGTACCTTTAGGTGCAATAAAATTCAATTTTGCTGCGAACTTCTTCCCTTCAATTGCTCCGATTGACACTTCAATATCAGTACCTGTTTGAAGTTTACCTACCTCAGATTCGTCCACCTTTCCTTCGAAAATCATTTTACTCATGTCTGCAATAGAAGCAATGGTTGTACCCGCATTAAAGTTATTGGACTGAATTACCTGATCACCTTCTTTCACCGGAATTTCTAGGATGGTTCCAGACATTTGTGCAAGAATACTGGTGTTTGCTGCTGCACCTCCAACTGCCGATCCTCTTTTAATAATCAAGTAATCATTTTGGGCGTTTTGTAAGTCTTGCTTCGCTTGATCGTAGGTAAGCTCAATATTTTCAAAAGCCTGTCTCGAAATAACCCCTTTCTCGAATAAATTTTTATTACGATCATACTGAACTTTAGCATTGTTCAATCTGATTTTAATATTATCTACCCTTCCCTTCGCGGAAATAAGTGACTGTTCGTTTGGAATCACTTTCACCGTTGCAATTAAATCACCCTTCTTAACTTTCGATCCTTCAAGTAAAAGAATCTTATCAATAATTCCGGTGATTTGAGGCTTAATTTCAATTTCCTCAAGTGGTATTACTGTACCTGTAGCAACCGTCTTTTTGACAATTGTTGTCTTAAAAGGTGACTCAGTTTCATAGGTTACAATGTTCTTTTGGTTTTTCTTACCAAACCATATCAAGGCGGCAACAAATAATGCGCCTACTGTAAACAATATAATTTTTGCTCTTTTACTCATGATTTTTATTCAATAAATTTTTATTGTTGATTAATTATTCTTCTCTTAAAGCTTCTATCGGTTTTACAATAGTTGCTACGTGTGCCGGAATCAAACCGATTAAGGTTCCCAAAGTTATTAGGGTTGCAAAGGCAATCAATATAATTGGAATATTCACTGTCGGGTTTACCAGTGCTGCGTCTGGCCCCTGACCAAAAGCTGCATCAATCCCAAAAAGAATACTCCCTCCGAATATGATTCCCAGCATACCAGCTACTGTTGTTAAAAACACAGATTCTAATATAATTTGTTGTCTAATACTTGCTGGAGTAGCTCCAATGGCTCTTCGGATTCCAATTTCTTTGGTTCGTTCTTTTACGGTAATTAAAAGAATATTTCCAATTGCGAAAACACCTGCAATAAGTGTGGCAATTCCAACAAACCAAGTTAGAAACTGCATTCCAGTCAGGAATCCCGTTAATTTATCTATTTGTGTTCCAAGATTAAACGACCCAAAGGCTCTTTTGTCATCAGGATGTACCTTATGCAAACTTTTAAGCGTCAAGATAATATCACTCTCCATTTGTTCAATATCAACGTTTGGAGCGGCCGTAATTACCATCCAGTCAACTTTGTTACCTGTATTGTAAACCTTCTTAAACGTTGAATATGGAATGTAGGCCGTGTCTCCATCTAAATCAATACCATTAGAAGATCCATAAATCCCAACAACTTTATAGTTTATTGCATTGATTTTAATGTACTGTCCAATAGCTTCTTCATCTTTATCGAAAAGTTGTTTGTACATGTCTTCCGAAATCACGGTAACTTTCGCATAAGAAAGAATATCATTCTCATTTAAAAACCTTCCGTATAGTAATTTCTTCTTTTGGATTTTATCCAAAACTGGGAAATCGCCACTCACCTTGTAGCTACTAGATTTAAAATCGTGAACTAAAAGGTTATTTGTTTGATTCCTAGGCGCTAAGAATTTAATCTCATCGGAATATTCTGATTTTAATACTTCAATATCTGAGTCCGTTAATCGGAATCTTCTTCCCTTTTGGTATCCTTTAAAAGGTGTATCCGTTGATTGGGTCCAAACAAATACACTGTTGGTAGCAAAGTCCCCAAACAATTTCTTAAACCCATTTTCCATTCCTCTTGCTGCGCCCAAAAGAACAACTAACAAGAAAATACCCCACAATACACCAATAATGGTAATAACCGTTCTGATTTTGTTTTTACGGATACTTCCGTAAATCTCTTGCCATGAATCTGAATCAAATATAAATTTCATAATTAGTCGGCACTTAAGGCTACAATAGGTTTGATATTCGCTGCTTTCTTTGCTGGTAAATACCCGGCAATTAGACCTGCTATAATTAGTACAATGGTAGCTCCCACTACAATTGAGGTACTTACACTTGGGTCTTTAATAAAGTAATCATCTTCTAAACTATCTCCGATGAGACTCAGGATGTAAGTTCCTAAGGATAATCCCAAATAGCCCGCTATCGTTGTAATTAAAATGGATTCTTGTACCACCATGGCCACTATTGAGGAAGGTTTGGCTCCAAGTGCCTTTCGAATCCCAAATTCTTTGGTGCGCTCTTTAATAATGAAAATCATAATGTTACTAATACCTATGATCCCAGCAATTAAAGTACCTGATCCAACTAAAATCACAATCGCATAAAGAATTCCCATGAACTGTCCAACATTCTTGTTGGCTTCGGCCATGTTTCTAACTGACAAAGCACTTTGATCATCTGGATGTATGTCTAATTTCTTCCGTAAATCACGTTCCAATTGATTTCCAAAAGCTACCGCTTGATCCAAGTTCAAATTTGGATTGTATCCTAAGAAAATTTGACTGATATGATCGTTATTGCCATAAATCATTTGAGCTGTTGTCACTGGAATGTAGGCAATTCGTTCTTCATTATCTCCTCCATCATCAGAGTAAATTCCCACAATTTTATAGGAGATTCCGTTTACATTTAATCGTTTCCCCAACGCAGGACGTTCACCAAACAAATCTTCTTTAATTAACCTTCCAATCACAATAACCTTGGCTTTTTCCTTCAAATCCCTACCAATGAGGTACCTACCTTCAAAAACTTTGGTTTTTTCTAAATATTGATGATCAGGATGAACGGCTCTTACATTGTAATTGTTTGCCTTATTTCTGTATTTTATGTTGAAGTTTTTATAAATACGGGCCGTTTTAAACTGTATCTTTTTTCCGTATTCATCGGTGACATAATCATATTCTTCATTGGTCAGCTGAATTGCTCTACCCTTTTGCAAACCTTTAAAAGGTTTTGTGGTTCTCCATACTCTAACGAACATTGAGTTTTGGGCATCATCAACAAAGGCATCCTTAAAGGTGTTGCTTAACCCACTAACAATACCAAACAAAAGTGTAAATAACAAAATGGCAAATGCCACAGTGAAGCCCGATAAGGCAGAACGTAGTTTGTTCTTATTGATACTTTGAAATATTTCTCTCCAACGATCTAAATCAAACATATTAAACTGCTTTGGCTTGTTGGGTTAATTTGTCGGAGATAATCACGCCATCACGCAATCTTACGATTCGCTTTGTTTGCGCAGCAACTTCTTCTTCATGAGTAATCACAAAAACGGTCATACCCTCGTCGTTGATCTCTTTTAGAAGATCCATTACTGAGTCGGTGGTTGTTGAATCAAGTGCACCTGTAGGCTCATCTGCCAAAACAACTTTCGGTTTCGTAACCAATGCTCTTGCAATGGCAACCCTTTGTTTTTGTCCACCTGACAATTCATTAGGCAAATGCTCTGCCCAATCTTTTAAACCAACCTTTTCCAAATACTCTAAAGCTATTTTCAACCGTTCTTTTCTACCCATTCCTTTGTAGTATAAAGGTAGCGCTACGTTTTCTAAAGCCGTTTTGTAGGAAATCAAATTGAAGGATTGGAAAACAAATCCAAGAAATTTATTTCTTAAGATCGCCGCTTTCTTTTCATTCAAATCTTTGATGAGCTGATCATTTAAATAATACTTCCCCTCATCATGCGTATCTAAAAGCCCTACAATGTTTAATAAAGTGGACTTACCAGAACCCGAAGATCCCATAATGGAAACAAATTCACCTTCTTTAATATGTAAGTCAAGACCTTTTAAAACGTGTAAAGAATCCTTCCCAATCGGATAAGACTTGTGTAGGTTTTCGATTTTAATCATAGGTTAGTTTATTTGTATGCTAAAGTACCCAAAGGGCTATTTCTTGCGTACTAATTAAATGTTAAAAGCCCAATTATTAGAATACAACCATAGGACGACTGTGAATTAAAATTGTTACAAAAAATTCAAACTTTTTCGACAAAACAACATAGCGGCATTCTATTTGAACTACAAAAGAAAAAAATCCAGTAATTTTGTGATTGGTTTATGAACTTAGAAAAACTGCCAGAAAATAAGAAGATTGTCCTTTTTGACGGAGTCTGCAACCTTTGCAATGACAGTGTATTGAAAATTATAAAACTCGACAAGAAAAATAGGTTTGTCTTCGCCTCGTTGCAATCAGAATTAGGAGAACAAATTCTAAGGCATATCGGTATTGATCGAACTAAAATTGATTCTATCATTCTTTACGAACCCAATGTTTCTTATGATATCAAATCTACCGCAGCATTGAAAATTATGGGTGATTTTGGCGGCATTTGGAACCTAGGTAAAATTGCATGGATCTTTCCTCAAGGAGTTAGAGATTTCTTTTATGACATCATTGCTAGAAATCGTTACAAGTGGTTTGGAAAAAAAGAACAGTGTATGATTCCAACTCCTGAACTTAAAAGTAAGTTTTTAGAATGATGGAAATTCCCTCTAGTGTAAAATGTGTCATTTTCGATATGGACGGAGTCATTATTGACTCTGAAGAGCTTCACAAAAAGGCTTACTATGAAACCTTTGAATCCGTTGGGGTTGATGTTTCCAATGAACTTTACAAAACCTTAACTGGGGCTTCTACTCTGAATGCTTTTCAAAAATTAGTAGCCCATTTCAACTTGACTCATAATCCTGAGGATTTGGTGCAAGCGAAGCGCAAACGATATGTTGCCTATTTTGAGAATGATCCAACCCTGCATTTGGTGAATGGCGTTGAAAACCTCATCAAAACATTATTCGATAAAGGAATCACACTTGTGCTGGCCTCCTCCTCTGCCATGGTCAATATCAATCGCGTTTTTAAACGTTTTGATTTGGATCAATACTTTACTGCTAAAATTAGTGGTGCCGATTTAAAGGAATCCAAACCAAACCCAGAAATCTTTGTTAAAGCCGCTCAATTAGGTAATACACCGAAAGAATATTGTGTGGTTATTGAAGATTCAGACAATGGTGTAAAAGCCGCCAATGATGCTGGTATTTTTGTTTTCGGATATCACAATCCTTTAGCGGACGACCAAACATTGGACAATGCAGATGTTCAAATTCGAAACTTCAATGAAGTTGTAACCCATCTAAAAGATAGTTTGTAGCGAGAATTACTTCAAATTCTCAAGGATGAAATCCACCGTTTTATTGGCATTTTTATTCTCAGCATAAGCGTCGGTGATGTGCTTTGGCGGAACGGCATACCCTTGATCAATCATGTATTGAATGTCATCGGCAAATTCATAGGACACCTTGCCTGTAAGTAGAATAGCGAGGTCTTCACCCCTCTTATAACGATTGTAGATTTTCTTTAAACCCGATAGGTACAAATGATCTTTGGTGAGTCCGCCACCACGATGCGCTCTAACAGAAATAGCAAAAGCATCATGTTTGTTCAAATCATAACCATTACTCAGCATTCTGAAAGTTTGAGAGAAAGTATATCCTTTGGCCAAACTGTCTACTGCCAATACACGATAGGCCAATTCTTTCAAACGATGAATCGTAAGGTTTCCAGACATATATTCGCTGAATACGGCCAATCCTTCTTGTGTTTCTTCATTATTCGGAAAACCATGTGAGAATACTTGAAGCGGATGCAACACAGCATTCATAGAAGTCACCATATGCACCCCTATTTCATGGTTGGTTAGAATATTAATTTGATTCTCAGAATAGGTATGGTTCGAGTTCAACACAAGCGCCTTAGCACTGTTAGAAACCATGGCAATGGCTCCCATGGAACTTGAGGTTTTGATCTCATAAGAAAAGTCGTAAATCTTCGAATAGTCTCTAAAGAATTTCTTGGAATCTTCTGCGGAATATTTCGGTTGAAACAATTCTAAACCAGCATCTTCAGAATCGAAATGCAAGATAAATTTGGCATTTTGCACGTCTTGTTCAGTCGGAGTACCAAAGGAATGTAAACTGTTATAATAGAACTTCTTTCCCTTTCCAATGGTTTCGATGCATTGAATCAATCCGGAGTAGAAGTAAATAATATCTTCGTAAAAATCTCTTAGGCGTTCATCTTCAATGCTGTTGATGGGTTGCGCAAAAAACTCTTTGTGCAAACTGAATTTATCGAAGTCTCTATGAGGATATTTGAACTTAGGTTCTTTGAGGTATTTAGACTTGAAAAACTTTTCCTTTTCTTCCTCGATATTAACGGGATTCACGTAATTCAACAACTCAATTTTCTTTACCAAGTTGTCAATATTCGCGTCAATTTCAAAAAGGGTTTTATTCTTTAAGATTAAGTCGTTCATAAATCGTGAATCAGCCTACAAAATTACGATTTATGTTTGGTATAGAAAGAATCAGCGTGGGTTTTTAAAACTGTTTTTAAATAGGATTCTACCGCATCAACCACTTCAGGATACATTATCTGATTCAATTCATCACAATACACTTTGGCTATCTCTGTGGCTAGCACCAAGGTGTTATTGAACTTATTGGTAATGTGTTTTAAGAAATAACCATTGCCGTAGAAGGTATTATTGATCTTGGAAGTAGATTTAATTCCATTAGGTAAAGGCGTTTCTTCAAGAATCGCTCTCCAGCTCTCAATATCCTCTTGAAAACGTTGTTGATCAATATTTGTGGTTCCAAGATTCCAAGTTGGCACTTCACGATCCCAACGTTGCCAATTATAGGAATGCATATCATAAACAATACAAACAGAAAACTTTGATTCAATTTTTGAAATTAACGCATCTACCACACGATAAAAGGCATAATGCTTATCCAAACTCTTTGTAATCTCAACATTCGTTAATGGCTGGTGCCAAAGCTTTTTACCCCAGGCATCTTCATAGATGGCTCTTTCGGGTTCTCTGTTTAAGTCATACTCAAAGCGTGAGTCACAACCAGCAATCACAATAGGATGTGTCTGTACCATTTCTTTGGTAGCAGGATCTTCTTCATACCAACGATCGTAAGCAGTATGCATGCAATTGTCCCACAATTCTCTGCGGAACTGATGGCCGTTATGCACAGCACCACAAACATAATGCACGTAATCGTCTATTTTAATGGTAAAGGAATAATCATCCGAAACGGCATGAAAAATCTGCTCATTTTCAATATTTGAAATAATCTGATCAACAGACAGCTTTTGCATCATAGTCCGAATACCTTTTTCAATTGAGCGAATACCTTCTTCTCGAGAATATCAACGTACCCATCGGCAAAAAATACTTTCTTAATATGACGAAGTAAGTTTTCTTTGTCGGTCATTGAGTATTTGTTGTACTTCAAATAGTGTTGGATTTTTTGAAGACTTACCGCTTCATTATCCATCACATTTTCGGTGTGCATTTTGTTGTATATCGCTTCGTCAGTATTGATTTTGGAAATGATATAGTCTTGTTCTTCCTCAGTCTCTATGAAATTACAGTGTGCAGCATAAAGAAGCACATATATTTCAAATTCTTCTTTTGTCCAGTTAGTTTCCATATGATTTATTTTT
>CAYFJL010000066.1:0-14835 GCA_964343335.1 uncultured Polaribacter sp.
TTCGAGTTCCGATTTTAATAACTCTATCCATATAAATTTAGGCCTGAAAAACTTTCTTCATCAGCTCTAAACTTTGGGAAGCCATTTCATCATCCTCTTTCAGGTGTTTTACAAATTGTGTCGTAATTTTTTGAATCAAACGAGATGTAACGATTTGAGCTTGAGACTCGTTAAAGTTATCTATTTTTTTCTTTTGGTAAGCGATCTCGTCTTTTTGTATGCTTTCTAAGGAAAGTTTTAGCGCACTAATGGCTGTAGAATACTTTCTATGATGCAACCATTCGTTGAACTCTTTCACGTGCTTGGCAATAATTTCTTCTGCTTTTGGCACCTCTTCTTCTCGAGTCTGCAAGGTTTTCTCAGTAACTTTTGAAAGCTCATCAACATTGACCAAGGTGACATTTTGGAAATCAGCAACTTCTTCAGAAACATTTTCTGGCATCGACAAATCCAATATTAACAACTCCTTATCACTCGCCACATTTTCTTTGGTTATGGTCGGGTGATCTGCACCTGTTGACACGATTAATATATCTGTATGAGCAACAATAGCAGATAAGTTGTTATAATCTCCCCAGTTCAATTGCGAATAGTGCTGCACATAGGACTGTACCTTCTCTTGCGTTCGATTCACTAAGGTCACCGAATTGTTGTTGGTGTATTTTACCAGGTTCTTACAGGTGTGCAAGCCCATTTTTCCAAAACCGAACAAAGTGATGTTCTTTGTATTGAAATCGACAACATTGTCTAAGATGTACTGAATGGCCGCATAAGAAACAGAGGTGACTCCAGAACTCAATTGGGTTTCATTCTTCACTCTCTTGCTTGCCTGTAGCACTGAATTGTATAGTCTTTCGGTATAAGCATTCGTTAACCCCAATTCTTTGGCATGCTTAAAGGATTGCTTCAGTTGTGCAATGATTTCATAATCACCAAGAATCTGGCTTTCCAATCCAGTTGCAATTCTGAACAAATGGTGAATGGCGTCATGATTCTTCTGAATGGTTGAAATATCGGCAAACTCTTCAACAGTTCCGCTTGAGAACTTACAAAGCAAATTGATCAAAAGAAATGGATGTTCAGCAAAACCAAAAACTTCCGTTCGGTTACACGTTGAAATGATACAAACCCCATCATAACCATGCGATTTGGCCTCCAACAAAAACTGGTGTTGCATTTCTCGAGAAAGTGAGAACTTTCCACGAGTGGCCACGTCAGCTTTCTTGTAGCTTACGCCAATGTTGTAAAAATGTTTTTTCGTGCTTTGTGTCATCCTTTAAACGCGACAAAAATAAAAAGTTCTCTCGAACAAAAATGTCGCCAAAAGTACTTTTTATATCGTTATTTGTTTTTTAAATCATTTTTATTTCAAAAACCTTCGCAATACCTTATTTTTGCTGAAAATTAAAAGGTTTACCTGTTTGTTATGTAGAACCATTCTAAATAAAATATCTTTTTAATTATCATTTTATGATGACAAAAAATATCGCTAGCGGAACCATTGAAGATTTAGACCTTGAAAACGGTTTTCATGTATTAATATTTCAGAATCAGGAGGATACAAATCTCATTTTTGAAAAGCCCGTGAACAGTTCGTTTTTGCAGATGCATTTTTGCTTGAATGGAAGTGCACAATTTCTATTCAACAATAATGCCTATGCCTTCGATGTCATCGAAAACAAATCGATTTTGTTGTACAATCCGCAACGCGAATTACCTATCCATTTGGATGTTCGTCCGAAATCAACCCTCTTCTCTTTATTAATTTCCATTGAAAAGTTTCACGGATTGTTTTCATCCGAAGCCAATGCGATTCCCTTTTTAAGTGAAGAGAATAAGAACCGGAAATATTACGACGACGCTGAAATAAAGGATGCGGTGATCTTCATCATCAAGCAGATCATCAATTCCAATTTAAACGGAATCAACCGTAAACTTTATATCAAAGGAAAGATCTATGAATTGTTGAGTTTGCATTTTGCCAAGGATGAAAATCAGGAAGGTGAATTTTGTCCGTATTTGGTAGACGAACAACACGTATTGAAAATCCGTAAGGCAAAAGACATCATGATTGAACGAATGACCGATCCGCCTAGCTTACAAGATTTGGCCAATGAAGTAGGACTAAATCTCAAAAAACTAAAAGAGGTTTTTAAACAAATTTATGGTGACACGGTGTATGGATTCCTTTTGAATTATAAGATGGAAAAAGCCAAACAATTGTTGCAGAGCAATCAGTATAACGTCAATGAAGTCGGACTTAAAATAGGGTACAGTACCGCAAGTCACTTTATCGCAGCCTTCAAAAAGAAATACGGCATTACGCCTAAAAAATACTTGATGTCGCTCTAATGGAACAATTGAATCATTATACCATAGAGAATCAACAACAAAAATTTCCAATTGCGGTGGTTTGTGATGCTTTGCGAACGCCAGAGAACATTGGAATGTGTTTTCGAGTATGCGAAGGTTTCGGCGTGGAACAAATTTACCTCCATGAAACTTCACCCAATTTAGAGAACAGAATTGTCAAAAAGACAGCTAGAAATACAATCAATCAAATCAAACACGACTACTATAGCGACTTTAATCGTTTGGTAACCAAATTAAAAGAAGATGGGTATACCGTTGTGGGTATAGAAATCACCGACAAAAGCCTTCCCATTTCTTCTTATGATTTCACCAAATGGAATAAAGTAGCCTTTGTGATGGGGAATGAACGTTATGGCATTGCGGATTTACAATTGATTGATGAAACGGTACACATACCCATGTATGGCCGAAATTCATCAATGAATGTGATCCACAGCTTGAATATTGTTCTGTATGAAGCAACGAATCAATTAGTAAAAACAAATTTGACTACGAATTAAAATGAAAGGAATTTTATTAGTAAATCTGGGATCACCAGACAGTACTGCAACCAAGGATGTAAAGCGTTATTTAGGCGAGTTTTTGATGGATGAACGCGTGATTGATGTACCTTATTTTTTACGATGGATTTTGGTAAAAGGGATCATTCTCAACTTTAGACCAAGAAAATCTGCCAAGGCCTACAAGAAAATTTGGTGGGATGAAGGTTCGCCATTAATCGTATTGTCGGAAAGACTTCAAGAAAAAGTGCAAGAGCAACTGGATTTACCAATTGCCTTAGCCATGCGTTATGGAAATCCGTCTATCGAAAAAGGCTTGCAAGACCTTCACGACAAGGGAGTGACGGATGTATTATTAATTCCGTTATATCCTCAGTTTGCCATGGCAACTACAGAAACTATTCTGGTACTTGCCGAAGAGATTAGAAAGGCGAAGTTTCCACACATGACTTTTGAGGATATCCCAGCATTTTACAACAAAGAGAGCTATATCACTGCTTTGAGTAATAGTATCAAAAACTATTTGGCCGATAAAAAATGGGATAAACTGATGTTCTCTTACCACGGTGTCCCTGAGAGACACATCAGAAAATCAGACATTACCAAAAAACATTGTAAACCAGAAGATCAAAATTTCCAGTGCTGTTTGAATGATTCACCAGCGCATGAATACTGCTACAAGCATCAGTGTTACATGACCACCCAAGGAGTAGTAAAAAAATTAGGCCTTTCAGAAGACCAATATTTTACTACCTTTCAATCACGTTTAGGGAGCGATCCATGGTTACAACCATATACCGATAAAACCATTGAGAAGTTTGCCGAAGAAGGCGTGGAGAATTTAGCGGTGGTTACTCCTGCTTTTGTTTCCGATTGTTTGGAAACTTTGGAAGAGATCGCGATGGAAGGTGCAGAGGAATTCATCGATGCCGGTGGTAAAAACTTTATCTCCGTACCTTGTTTGAATGATAACCAAGAATGGATTGATGTTTTAGTATCTTGGATCCAAGATTGGATTGACGGAAAAGAAACAAAAAAACAGGAGGCAATGGAAACCTCTGAAGCATAATCAAAGCAAATGGATTTTCTTTACATAAAAGCCTTACACATCGTCTTTGTAGTGACCTGGTTTGCTGGGTTGTTTTACATCGTACGACTCTTTATTTATTTCGCTGAGGCTGAAAAAAAAGAATCTCCTGCCAAAGAAATACTTCAGAAACAATACAAATTAATGAGCAAAAGGCTGTGGTATATCATAACATGGCCTTCTGCTATTTTGTGCAGTATATTCGCTTTTTGGATGCTATATGAAAATCCGTATTACTTTCAAGAATCATGGATGCTGGTCAAGCTGGCCTTTGTTTTGGCCTTGTACATTTACCATGGGTTTTGTCAGCAAATCTACAATCAGCTTCAACGAAGTGAATTAAAATACTCCGGTTTTCAATTACGCCTTTGGAATGAAGTTGCCACCATCATTTTAATTGCGGTTGTGTTCTTAGTAACCCTTAAAAATGCCATCAATTGGATTTGGGGTGTTGTAGGAATTGTCCTATTCAGTGTCTTAATCATGCTCATGGCAAAAGTGTACAAACGAATTCGTGCAAAAAAGAGTTGGGATAAGGCCGAACAAGAGGTTTTAGACTCTATGAAAGACGACAAAAATCTTCCTTCTACCTAAATTAATTCGGTTTTAAATCCGTTTCTTTGTCTGCCCAATCACACTCATGAGACAAAACAAAAAACAGGCAGCCTTAGGGTTTATTTTCATCACCATGCTAATCGATGTCATCGGTTGGGGAATCATCATTCCGGTTATTCCTGGCCTGATTGAAGAATTGATTAGTGGAGATATTAGTGAAGCTGCAAAAGTTGGAGGTTGGCTGACCTTTGCCTACGCCATCACCCAATTTATCTTTGCCCCTGTGGTCGGAAATTTGAGTGATAAATTTGGGCGACGACCCGTGATATTGATTTCATTATTCGGATTTACACTTGATTATATTCTATTAGCTTTTGCACCCACCATTTATTGGTTATTTATCGGTCGCATCATAGCGGGAATTACGGGAGCGAGTATCACGACGGCATCAGCCTATATTGCCGACATCAGTACGCCTGAAAATCGCGCTAAAAACTTCGGTATGATTGGCGCTGCTTTCGGATTGGGATTCATCATCGGACCTGTCATTGGTGGTTTATTGGGGCAATACGGAGCACGTGTACCATTTTACGCAACAGCCCTGCTATGTTTTATCAACTTCCTTTACGGATACTTTATCCTACCCGAATCATTACCTGAAGAAAATAGAAGACCATTCGAACTGAAAAGAGCAAATCCCATTGGTAGTTTTATCCACTTAAAGAAATATCCGAAACTCATTGGATTGGTCATTGCCGTCTTTATTCTCTATGTAGCTTCACATGCTGTTCAAAGTAACTGGGCGTATTTCACCATGTACAAATTCAACTGGAATGAAGGTATGGTCGGAATTTCACTTGGAGTCATCGGATTGTTGGTCGCCCTCGTTCAAGGCGGATTGATTCGATGGATTAATCCAAGAATCGGTAATGAGAAAAGTATCTATTCAGGTTTCTTTATGTACAGTTTAGGGATGCTGTTATTTGCTTTTGCCTCCGAAAGCTGGATGATGTTTGCCTTTTTGATTCCTTATTGTTTAGGTGGAATCGCCGGACCTGCTTTACAGGCGGTTATTTCTATTCAAGTACCTTCTTCTGAACAGGGAGAAATTCAAGGGACACTCACCAGTGTTATGAGTGCTTCGGCAATTGTGGGACCACCGATGATGACAGGAATTTTCTACTACTTCACCCATGATGAAGCTCCGTTTACCTTTGCAGGGGCACCGTTTTTGTTAGGCGGAATTTTAATGATTTCAAGTGCAATAATTGCGTATCTTTCGTTTCAGAATAAAAAAACGATTCCAAATGAAACTGCTTAAACGTTCGATAACTATTACAGTCCTTTTTTTGCTATGTATTTCATTTCAAAATTGCAATTCTTCGGATACTGTTTTACAAGATTCCGACATTGTCGTAGGTACTTGGAAACTGACTTCCCTCGAAGTAGATGGTGTAGAAACCATCACGACCTGCAAAGAATCAAATACTTACACTTTCGAGTCGGGCAATGTTTTGAGAAAAGAATTACATGATGTGGTCAATGGAAATTGCCAATTAATCGAAACTCAAATCTTTAGTTGGTTGCGTATAGAACGAGGCCGTTACAGCCTAACGACTTCAAATGGATTCAATAGTGTGGTTGACTTCACTTTTTCAGATAATGACACCAAGTTTAGTGTGACCGAAATGATTAATGGAGAACAGGTAATTTCTGTTTTTTCAAAACAACCCTAACTTTTCAAACTCTGCTCAAAGGGAATTCGATTCAGAATAGATCTACCTAAGGTTATTTCATCGGCATACTCAAGTTCATCACCTACTGCGATTCCGCGTGCAATGGTTGAAGTTTGAATATCGTATTTTTCGATTTGCTTGAAGATGTAGAAATTGGTAGTATCACCTTCCATGGTTGAACTCAAGGCAAAAATTACTTCTTTCACTTGGCCAGAGGCAACCTTTTCAACCAAGGAATCAATTTGTAGATTTTGAGGACCGATTCCTTCAATTGGGGAAATTTTCCCACCCAATACGTGATATATTCCTTTGAATTGCATGGTGCTTTCAATCGCCATAACATCACGCACATCTTCAACCACACAGATCAACTCCGGATTTCGCTTGGAATTGCTACAAATCTCACAGAGTTCGGTGTCAGAAATATTGTAACAGCTTGTACAGTAATTCACATCCTCCCTAAATTTAGACAAGGCTTCGGTTAAAAATTGCGTGTGATCTTTGGGTTGTTTCAATAAGTGCAAGGCTAGACGAAGTGCTGTCCGTTTGCCTATTCCAGGTAATCTTGCAATTTCATTGACTGCATTTTCAAGAAGTTTTGATGAAAAATCCACGAAACAAAATTAAGAATTATAAATAGGTAGCAAGGATTAATTATGGGTAAAAATTCTATATTCGTAACTTATTGTCAATACCCAAAAATGCAACCTATTCAAATCCTATTTCTAATTGCTGGATATTTTCTGGTGCTGTATTTAATTTCCTATTTCACCGGTAAATCTGCCAACAATGCTACCTTTTTCAAGGCGAATAATTCGTCACCTTGGTATTTGGTTGCCTTCGGAATGATTGGCGCCTCCCTGTCGGGTGTAACTTTCATTTCTGTACCAGGATGGGTAGAAGACCAAAGCATGAGTTACATGCAGATGGTTTTAGGGTATACCGTCGGATATGCAGTGATTGGTTTGGTATTACTTCCACTTTATTACCGATTAAATCTAACATCCATCTACACCTATTTGAGGGATCGATTTGGAAATAACGCTTACAAAACAGGAGCGAGTTTTTTCCTCCTTTCAAGAACTATTGGTGCGGCTTTTAGACTATTCTTAGTGGCCAATGTATTGCAACTCATCGTCTTTGATAAAATAGGTGTTCCGTTTTGGGTAACCGTAATTTTGGCTATTCTGTTTATCTGGATTTACACCAACAAAGGTGGCATTAAGACCATTGTATGGACAGACACCTTGCAAACGTTGTTCATGTTGATTGCTGTTGGCGTATGCATGATCACCGTTATGGATGAAATGAATGTAGACAATTTATTTGCCTTTGTAGCTGAGAGTGATTACTCCAAAACCTTCTATTTTGACAATTGGAAATCAGGTAGTTATTTCTGGAAACGCTTTTTAGCAGGAGCCTTTGTAGCGATTGTAATGACAGGCCTCGACCAGGACATGATGCAGAAGAATCTAACCTGTAGAAATTTAAAGGACGCACAAAAGAATATGTTCTGGTTTACCATTGTTTTGGTGATTGTAAACTTCTTCTTTTTAGCACTCGGGGTGTTATTAACCGAGTTTTCAACAAAATACGGAATCGAAGCACACAAGGATGAGTTATTTCCCATCATAGCCACCAAAGGAAATCTCGGATTGGCCACGGCACTATTTTTCGTTCTTGGTTTGATTGCGGCCGCCTATTCAAGCGCAGATTCTGCGCTCACTTCTTTAACTACCTCTTTTAGTATTGATATTCAGGAAATCGACAAAAAGAAAGACGAAAAAGAACGTGAAAAAATTAGAAAGAAAAATCATATTTTATTTTCTGGAATTCTAATCGCAACCATTTTAATTTTTAAGTATTTTATTGCAAATGAGAGTGTTATAGAAAAAATATTTGTGTTTGCAAACTATACGTATGGGCCATTATTAGGTCTTTATGCTTTTGGTTTATTCACCAAACTGGCCGTAAAGGACAAATGGGTACCTATCGTTTGTATCCTCTCCCCGATCCTTTGTTATGCACTAAATTACCTCTGCTTATTCTACTTTGAGTTTGACTTCGGATTTGTCTTGTTGATTGTCAATGGTTTGATCACACTACTCGGTTTAATTGTCATTTCCAAGCGCCCAATTGCTGAAAAACAAATCTAAAAAAAGTTGTTTTTTACCTAATTCACTGATTACTATATTGTTAAAAACCACATCAAGGTTATCAACAATTTTTTTATGTTATAAACATTTTGTAGGTTTGCGTATCGCAATTCCCCCTAAATTTATTGATAATGAAGATATTAAGGATAGTATACCTCATACCCCTACTCATCAGTTTACAAAGTTTAGGGCAGAGTCCAACACAACCAGCACAGGGTTTTAACGTGTTCGTAGAGAAGAACTTAACTGTTTTTGGTAATCAAACCAAAGGAGCAGTTGCAGCTGGAAAAAACCTAACAATCAAAGGAGATTATACCGTGGCATCGGAAGATTGCGGTGACTTCACCAATACCGGAAATAAGATTGGTCTTTTGGTCGGCAACAAGGTAAACTACCCTTTAAAAGATAAGTACATTACAGATCCCGATTGTGATTGTGGGGATCCAACAATCTTAGTAAACGGAAGTTTTGAAACGGGTGCAACACCAAATACTTGGACCCAAGTAAATGCTAGCAACTACCCTGGTTGGAGTACGACATCAACAGATAATAGAATAGAAATTTGGAAGACAGGCTTTTTAGGAGCTCCTTCTCAAGATGGTAATTATCATGCTGAAATTAACGCGACACAACGTTCTGCCTTGTATCAATTTGTATGTTCTGAACCTGGATCTGTATTAAACTGGTCGGTTTGGCACAGAGGTAGAGATGGTGTTGATGTTGCGGAAGTAAAAATTGGAGGTTCTGTTGAAAGCGCAGCCACCGAGGTTATTATGTCATCGGATAATACGGCTTGGGTACAGTATTCTGGAACGTACACCGTTCCGGATAATCAATTAAAGACAGTTTTTGTTTTTCAAGCGATTTCAAGTAAACCGAGAAACAACCTTTCCTATGGTAACTTGTTGGATAATTTCCAAGTCACCAAAACATCAGCAGGTACTTGCCCTAGTGGCGCCACAGATGATGGTGTATTGACGGTTGGAGATCCGAACTATTATGTAAAGATTGGAAGACAAAAGAATTCAACTCCGTGGTATGTAGATCCAAGCAATGCACCTACACCAATTAGAATAACACCGGAATCAGATTATAACGCTACTTCTTATATTCAATTAACGGGCACAGCCAGTGCCTTAAGTGCGAATGCGACCACCAATTCAGTTTATGAAAGAAACTTGTTGAATTTCGGTACAGCATTCCAATCCATGAGAGCTTCTTCGCTAACCATGGCAGATTGTGTGACCAATGTTGTCCTGAGAGATGCATCCAATACCATCATTCCGAATACAGGATTACCAAGTGAAGTTCGAGTTACACTGCAACCTGGATTAAATTATCTAAATATTGATGCCGCTGATTTAAACAGCGTTTCAGATTTTGTGTATAGTACAGCACCAGATGCCAGTAACGTATTAATTATCAATGTAGACGCCCCTGGTAATTTTAACTGGGATGTGTGGAATCAAACGGGTGCCGGATTGGCTGAGAGTCCGTACATTCTCTACAACTTCCACAACACAACAAGACTAAACATTAAAGGAAGTAACGAAATCAACGGAACTGTATATGCTCCGTTTGCAAACGTTCGTAAAAAAGTAAATAAAGAAAATATCAAAGGGCAAGTAATTGCCAAAAACTTCAATCATAATGGAGGTACCATTGAATGTGTGAAGTTTACACCATCAGTTACCAATTGTGGTGCGCCACCATTAGCGGCTCCTGTGGCTGATTTCGATATCAACATTTCACCGCAACAGTGTATGTATTCGAATGAGTTTGTTTTCACAAACCTAACCAATACCGGTGGAGCCAATCAACATGGTACGCCAATTACCTACTTGTGGAATTTTGGAGACGGAACTACAAGTACAGAAATGGATCCTACCAAATTCTATAATAGTCCGGGTACATATACAGTTAGTCTTACCGCAACCAATGCCAACGGATCTGATACCAAATCGGAAAGTATTACGGTATTGCCATTTACCATGGCTGTTGTTTCAGAATCAATTGTTTCTTCAGGAAATGGCAAAGTGGTGGTCGAGTTTTTCTTAACCAATGCTGGCGCATTTGATGAATACCATTGGAATGTGGTTGGTGGAGACTTTGGTGTTCACAGAAATCAAGATACGGTTACTTTCGAATTCGATTCAGCTGGTACTTACGAAGTACAAGTTGTTACCACGAAAGACGGTTGTACCAATTTCAATTCGGTTCCGATTACCATTACTTCAGATCAAGTTACTGGCGGAAATGGCGGGGGAATCGAGTCTGAGTCTTTGGGTGGTATCGTATCGAAAGTATATGTAAACCGTAAAAAGAATTCAGTTCCAACGAACTTCGTGAAAAATGAATTGAATCTCTATAACAAAACACAGTTACAAAAACTTCAGACCAATAAAGGGAAAGGACAAACCATGTTAGACATGTTCCCAACTCAATTATATACTGGAGATGTAGCTCACGTAACCTCACCAACAGATATCTTAGACTTCACCATTGCAGACGAGGTACTATCGGTAGATTTCTCTATGGATGGAAAAACCAAAGGTGTAGTATTGGGTGTAAAAACGACAGATCGAGTTTACAATCATACAAAAGCTTCTTGTGATCGATTAAGAGGTGCTGAAATCCTTACCATTACCAAGGTAGAATTGGAAGGTTATAACTTCTTGATGCAAGCCATCAAACAACGCAACGGAGTAGTTGAACACGCCATCTCATTTGCGATTGGCAAGAACAACAATGATTTGTCTTATGATGTGCAGACCAATTGGTTTGTGAATGAGTATAATAAGTTTAACGACATGTACAACTTCCAGGTTTGGACGACGAATCCAACGGATACCAAGAAATTAGTTCGTGATATTCTAAATAACCTAAGAAGTTATATTCCGGTTGCTCAACCAGAAAAACACATGATTCCGTTGACTTATGTTGCAAAAGTGTCACGGGAAAGAAATAACATGGTACTTAAATTAAAAAGTGACCAAAGCACCCCTGCTGGAGAAATTTTCATGGAGGAAATTTACTCAGAAACAGCAAACAATGTGAAATACCGTTACAATCCGATTCACCCAAAAAGCGAACAGATTATCAAAGTAGATATCAAAGATGCTTATGAATACGACGGATTGGTAAAAGTAGGTGACGATGTTCAAGACGCCTTCTATCACGCCGATGGAAATTGGGGGCTTGACTTTGATAGTCGCTATACCAAAATCTTAAGGTATGAGGTTTCAAACAACTTCACAAGAACCTATCAAGATGATGAATTACCGATCAACAGGAATGTTACGCTTAAAGCAACGAGTGAGTACGATTATTTAACACTCTATAAATCTTTATTACCAGGAAACCTTTCAGCAGATTACTCTGAGTACAAATACCTAGCTTTTAAAGCCAAGGGATCTGGATTAATGGAGCTTGGTTTGATCAAAGCCTCTGTTGAAAACTGGAAAGAACAGTACCGCGTGATGGTAGATTTATCAGAAGAAGAAAAAATCTATTACGTGCCGTTTGATATATTTAGCTCTACGGCTACAGAGAATACTATCAATCCAGATGATTTAACAACACTGAGTTTTACCTTTTTACCTGTTGAGGCAGAAACCAAAGACTTGGATTTAGAGATTTCTGATGTGAAATTTGTGAAGAAAGCTGGTGATGACGGAACCACGGTTGAACGAATGATCACCTATAACAACGAATACCTCGCTTATCCGAATCCGTCTCAAGGACAGTTGACGACATTGCTATTCAGCGACACTGCTTCAAAAGCAACGGTTACCTTGCATGACATTACTGGTAAGTTGGTGTACAAAGGCGAAGTAAATCTTCAAGAAGGAAGAAATGAATTGGATTTCAACTTCAATGTATCACCAGGCATCATGTTGCTAAACATTGCTACCGAACTACATGATTTCGGAACGAAAAAGGTGATTATTAAATAGCATAACACAATTTTAAATAGACAAAGAGGAAATGAGAATTTCCTCTTTTTTTTTTGCGGAAAATGAAATCTTCACTTTTCTGCAATTCGTCGAAACGAAATTGGTCTTAACCTACGATTGACCAATAAAGAAAGGTATCGAGCGTAATTTTGGAGGACAAGTAAATCCCTATCCTCATGAAAACCCTTACTCCTAATCTCCGATTTTATTTTAGTATTCTTTTCTTACTTTCTTTTCAACTTTTTTCGGCAAATGATATCCTACCAGCAACAAAACCCAATTCCAATTGTGGTATTACCAAAACCCATGCTGGTAATTGTTGGTCTACAGAACTAGTCTCAGTAGTACCAAATAATGGAAAATTTGATATCCAGATTAAAGTAACATATATTGGTCAAGGTGGCGGTCGAAATGGCTGTAAAGCTTTGAGTCACTTTTCAGTTGAGGCAGATGACAATTCTTTTTCCAATGTAAGTTGGAATGTGGTTTCAGGGAATCCTTCTGGAAACATTGAACTCTCTTTGGGGAATAACGATCCTTTTGACGGATTTAAGTTGGACAATGTGAGTGGAATAGGAGATTCCAATCAGGGTTCATTTACCATGAATTACACCTTAAATTATCTTCAAAATCAGCAGTTTCTAGCCAAAGCAGGAAATGATTACACCCAACTTGCTAGTTTTAGCGTGACTGATTTTCAACAGGTACAAGATTGTTCTACTCCACAATGTGATTCGGCAGTCAACAATACGGCTTCTTCTAGTATTACGGAAGAACAAACCAAAACCTTATCTGGCTCACCAGCAGGTGGAACATGGTCAATCGTATCGGGCGGAGGCGCTATCAACGGCACAACTTATACCCCAGCAGATATTAATACAAATACTAATGTAACCATCCGATATACTATTGCAGCAACTGGAAATTGTTCAGAATCTACTTCTGACATAACTTTTACGGTAACACCTATTTCGGATCCTTGTACAGATGGTGCTATAGTTGGTACTCCAACGGCTAATGATCCTGATGGTGACGGTATCAACAATGATTGCGATTTAGATGATGATAACGACGGTATTAGTGATTGTGAAGAAAATGGGTTAACAAATTCTTCTTTAAGTTCTGTATTTGCACTTGCAGGAGATGCTAAAACTATTGGATCAAATGAAATACAATTAACTCCTAATGAAAACAACAAAGCAGGATCTTCCATGTCTTACGGAAAGATTGATTTCACTAAAGATTTTAACTTTAATATAGATATTAATTTGGGTACATTAACCGGAAACGGTGCTGATGGTATTGCTGTTGTATTCCATGATGACCCTGCAGGATACAATGCCGTTGGACAAAATGGTGAAGGATTAGGTGCTAAAAACATAAAAAATGGTATCGCTATTGAGTTTGACACTTGGTTTAATGGCCAGAACAAAGGTGATATCGGAAACGACCATACAAACATTACAAAAACCGAAGATTTCTATAATCCTTTAACCACCCCATACGACCTTGGAAATATAGAAGATGGAGAGTGGTACACGGTTCAATTTTCTTGGAATGCCGCAACGAATACCTTGAGTTATAGCTTCAACGGAATTGAAATTACAAGTTATACAGATGATTTGGTAACGAATGTTTTTGGAGGTATCTCAAAAGTATATTTCGGTTTTACAGCCTCTACCGGCGGTGCAAAAAACGATCAACGAATTCGCTTGACAAGCGGAATTTGCTCCTACCCAATTAAAGTTGACACAGATAATGATGGTATTCCAAATGAATTGGATTTAGATTCTGATGGTGACGGCTGTTATGATGTTGTCGAATCAGGTGGTGTTGATGCCAACAATGACGGAATTTTAGATGGAACTGGGTTTGACAACACAGGTAAAGTTACTGGTGGAACTAATGGTTACAACGGAACAAATGGTAACGAATACAATGCACATCAAATGGCTATTACCACTCATCCAACGGATAAATTAGTCAATCCAACGCAAAGTACAACATTTACCATTGAAGTTTCTGCAGAAAGTGCAACCGATTACAACAACGGTACTCCTTTATATAATACAGCTGGAAATGCCAATACAGGCATCCAATACCAATGGTATTTAGGCGATCCAGAGAATGGTGGAACAGCCTTAAGCAATTCAGGTGTGTTCTCAGGAGTAGATACAGCTACTTTACAAATAGCGGTTAGTGATGGATTATCTGGAAATGAATATTTCGTAAAAGTGAACCATAGCAATAACCCTTGTTTAGAGGTCATTTCAAGTGCAACTTTAACCACGGCTTGGAGCGCCATTGGAGACCGCGTATGGTTTGATACCGATGGTGATACCAATCAAGATCAAGGCGAACCAGGATTGGAAGGTGCAACGGTAACTTTAGATCCGAATACGCCAAACGATCCTTCTGATGATCAAACAACCACAACAGATGCCAATGGAGATTATATCTTCGAAAACTTAC
>CAYFJL010000067.1:0-14789 GCA_964343335.1 uncultured Polaribacter sp.
ATAATTGAATTTGAATTAGTAAGAAACCTCAATTTGATTTGAGGTTTTTTCTTTCTAGAAGGTTTAAGTTCGTAATTTTGCACCTGCATGATTGAACAAAAAGAGGCCATTTCTGAGAAAGTAGTTTTGATTGGGTTGATAACTCAGTATCAAAATGAAATGCAATCCAAAGAGTTTTTAGATGAATTGGAATTCCTAACCCACACTGCAGGTGGTGTTGTAGAAAAACGTTTTGTACAGAAGTTAGCACAACCGAACCCGAAAACCTTTTTAGGTTCTGGGAAACTTGAGGACGTAAAAGCTTACATCAAAACTCACAACATTGGTACGGCCATTTTTGATGACGAATTATCACCAGCTCAATTGCGAAATGTTGAAAAGATTTTGAATTGTAAGATTCTCGATCGTACCAATTTGATTCTAGATATATTCGCTCAAAGGGCCCAAACAAGTTCTGCCAAAACTCAGGTAGAATTGGCTCAACATCAATACTTATTACCTCGATTGACTCGACTTTGGACACACCTTGACAAGCAAAAAGGGGGTATTGGTATGCGTGGGCCTGGAGAGACCGAGATTGAGACAGATAGACGTATCATTCGCGATAAGATTGCTTTGTTGAAAAAGAAATTGGTGACCATTGATAAGCAAATGGCTGTTCAGCGTAAGAACCGTGGAAAATTGGTTCGAGTGGCCTTGGTTGGGTATACCAATGTCGGTAAATCTACTTTGATGAATGTGATCAGCAAGTCGGAAGTTTTTGCCGAGAACAAACTCTTTGCTACACTTGATACAACCGTGCGAAAGGTGGTGGTAAAGAATATTCCCTTTTTATTAACCGATACTGTGGGATTCATTCGTAAGCTTCCAACACAACTTGTAGAGTCTTTTAAGTCTACTTTGGATGAGGTTCGGGAGGCTGATTTATTACTTCATGTTGTAGATATCTCACATCCTAATTTTGAAGAGCACATCGCTTCTGTAAATTCCATTTTACTAGATATTAAATCCAAAGACAAGCCAACCATTATGGTTTTCAATAAGATTGATGCCTATTCTCATGAAACCATTGATGAAGATGACTTGGTGACTCAAAAAACCAAAGCACATTACACACTTGAAGATTGGCAAAAAACCTGGATGAATGATTTGGAACAAGAGGCTTTGTTCATCTCAGCATTGAATCGTGATAATCTAGAGGAGTTTAAAAGTAAGGTGTATGATGAGGTGCGGAAAATTCACATTCAGCGTTTCCCGTACAACGATTTTCTTTATCAAGAATACGATAGTTAATTCACTTCGTCTTCCGATTCGCTTTCGTCTTCAATGATACCCAAACGCTTTGCGCGACGTTCCCAGCTTTTACGAGCCAGCAATTGAAGATCTTCGATATTATCACTCTCGTCCATAATTTCGAGTCCGAGTAAGGTTTCAATCATGTCTTCTTGTGTCACCAGTCCGCTTACAGAACCATATTCATCAACCACCAAAGCAATGTGTTCACGTTGGTCAATCAGTTGTTCAAAGAGATTCGGAATTGGAAGATTTCTATTCGTTACTAGAATGGTTCTTTTGATATTTTCTAAGGCCTTGTTTCCATCTCCATTGATAATTGCTTCTAGCAATTGATCTTTTAGAAAGTACCCTGTAATATTATCTGGATTTTCAAGATATACGGGAATTCTAGAGAAACGTAAATTCGGATTTTCATCAAAAAACTCTTGAATACTCATCTTCTCATCGGCAGTTTTCAAAACTGTTCGAGGTGTCATAATATCCTTTACATGAACCTCCTTAAAGTTCAATAAGTTCTTAATAACCTTGCTTTCTGATTCTTGAAAAACACCTTCTTGTTCGGCAATGTCGGTCATGGCGGTAAAATCTTCTCTGCTCAAAACAGATCCATGACCACCTTTACCAAAAATGCGCGTAAATAATTGAAGTACCCAAAGAATACCGGTCCATTTAAATACAAAAATCAATACCGATAAAACGGTGGTTGTAAAAGCGGCAAGACTTTTCCAATAGGTAGCACCAATGGTCTTGGGGATAATCTCTGAAACTACTAAAATGAGCACAGTCATGATGGCCGAAATGATACCCACTAGTAAATCAGAAGTAAGCTCGAAACCAAAAATAGAAGTAGTTGTGTCTCCGTAGGTTTCTTGGTAATATATTTTTGCTTGAACCCCTACCAATATTGCACCAACGGTATGAGCAATGGTGTTTAGCGTTAAAATGGCAATCAGCGGTTTGTCAACATCTTTTTTGATTTCTTCCAGAGTAAGGGCAAATGCCTTTCCTTCAGAAATCTTTACGGTAACAAAAGTAGGTGTGATACTCAGAAGTACAGCTTCTAAAATGGAACACAGAAACGAAAAGAGAATAGAAACGAATGCGTAAATTACTAAAAGACCCATATCAGTGATTGCTCAGGTAAAAATAAAAAAAACAAGGATACCTCTTGATATTCTTATATGTTAATGACAGGGACCTCAATTAAAATCCGTAATTCAGTCCGAACAACCAATAAGACTGTAATTTGTTATCCACTGTCCCAAAGGTTTCAGCCGGATTTGTAAGTTGTGCATTTGCTAAGGCTTCTTGTTTGTTTCTTCTCAGACCAAGTTCAAATCCTAAACCGATTCCTTTCCACAGAGTATAACCCAATGAATTTGTAAAGGTCCAATTTGAGAAGTTATTGGAATCGTAGCTCTGAAACATAGAAAGGTTGGATCGAAGACTTAGCTTTCCGAATTTGGTATTGTAATCTCCAACAATTTTCGCACCAGGAGAGGAGTTAAATGAATTCTGCCCTGAGGCAAATACAAAGTTGTAGTTTCCTGGATGAATTACCACAACTAAATTACTAGTTGGCGTCCAAGTGAAACCTGCACCTAAATCTAAAAATCCAGGATTGTTGAAGTTTTCGATAATAGTAGTACGATACTCTAACATTCCAGATACTGCCCATTTACTGTTCAGTTTACGACCATAGAGCGAAGAAACATTAAAAACGTCTGTCGCTGTCTCGAAATCTTCATCACCTGCAACGGCCTTATCATCTAGCTTCACCCATCCTAAGGTGATCATCCCTGTATTTCTCCAAAAGAATTTATCTTCTAATAAATTGGCAAAGGCTGTTACTGAAACTCCAATATTTCCTGCGGAAGCATCCGGAGCATTTCGAACATACCAATTATTGAATCCAGATAAACTAACCCCAATAGTACCGAAAGCACCTTTTTTCCAGCCTGGCATGGCATCAATCTTGGCTTGAATGCTATTGGCCTTGGCTTGTAATTTTGAAATGGAATCTTTCTTGGAAGCCAATTCTTTTTTCAATTCATCCACAGATTGTGAATAGATTGAGAACGATAGGAAAACAATGCAAAGCGTAAGTACTTTCTTCATGGTGTGATATTTTTTGGTAAATGTAATTAATATCCAGTTGTTTACAACTAAATTTTATGAAAGGTATAATTGAATCCAAACCCAAATAATTGACGAAATTGCTCGGTACTGGCTGCTTTATCATCAATGATAGTGTGAAGGGTTAAGTTTAATGTAAACAGCTTGTTGAGAGTTACTAGAAAATTCGTTTGGTAATTAATATCAATGTTTTGTGGTTTATCCAGGTAATCAGAATACACCTGAATGATATTCTCCATGGTCACATTTTTCACAATATTGAACTTTATATAGCCAGAGAGGTTGAAACCAAGACCATAAGCAACCGTTTCCCCAGGTGCCGTTCCGTATTGTCCTGCAAAGGTTTGTGAAACAAAAGTAAATCGCGAAGTAGCGGGTGCAATGTTGACTCGATAGTTATCGCTTTTACGCCAAAACATACCCGGACCAAAGCTCCAATAAGCGGGAGAAAGGGTGTTTGAAATTAGTCGATCTGGATCTTGAGAATAATCATAACCACTTGAAAATTGAGAAATAAAGTTACTCAAGAATGAAAAGTACCATCGATTGCTCGCATTGTAAGCAAGTACCGAGTTGTACTCAAAACGGTCGTCTGTCTTTCGAAAACCTTGATTGTTAATATAACTCAAACCATAGGAACTCAAGATCTTATTGTCCCACTTCCACTTGCCTTCCTTGTAGTTGAAATCGTAGTTCACCAAGATGTTGCCGGCCACTGCGTTTTCACCTCCAGACACCCAATTAGAATAAGAAGATTGGTTCAATAAAAAGGTAAATCTACCTTCAACAGACCAAGCCTTTGCTTCTTCTTCCTTCCAAATCTTAATTTGTTTGTTGATGGAATCGATTTGTTTCTTAATAGAGTCGAGCTGAACTTTTAAGTCTTTTCTCTTCTTGATGTACGTTTTGCGAATAGAATCATATTCCCCTTGTGAAAAGGCGGAAAATGAAATAAAACAAAGTAAAAAAAGAAGTTTTTTCACTGCTTGGTTGTTTGAGACAGCAAAAGTAATTTTAACTTCAGAAAATGAAAACTATTTCTTCATTTTATACAAAGGTACCGTAGAACAAGCTTCTCCATACATCATTGATTTAACGACAGGTTGCAGGCGTTGAATCAGAAATGAAAAGGCCGATTCCGGAATGGGTTTGTCAGCACAACCTTTAATGATCACCGGTTTGTTTTCATAGTCTTCAATTGCTAGTTGATCAATAATCTCCTGAAAAATGGCTGTTTCAAGAAGTTTCAAATCACCAACCACTACTTTTTTGACAAAGGGCGCTAATTCGGCTGCGATTAATAAATATGCCCATGATGGAATAATTGCATCCTCTGAGCAAGTAAGCGCTACATAAGCGGATTGGTACTGACTCCAGTCATGGTCTTGAACATATGCTCTGAATTCCTTCTCACGCAGAATGATGCCTTCGTAAAGCCAGTCTTTGATATCAAAAACCACTCGTTGTCCTGATGGATATAATTCCTCGAGGTCGATGGTTTTTAATGGGCTTTTTGCAACTCTATTTACAATTTCTTCGGCCATTGTTTACAACATTCCAAGTTCTAACTTCGCTTCTTCGCTCATCATGTCTTGCGTCCAAGTCGGATCAAAAGTAATTTCTACTTCACAAGAGTCGATGCCCTTTATGGTTTGTACTTTTTCCTCTACTTCTACAGGGAGTGTTTCTGCCACCGGACAATTTGGTGAAGTAAGTGTCATTAATATTTTGGCTTCATTTTGTTCGTTTACAAAAACGTCATAAATCAAACCTAACTCATAAATATCTACTGGAATTTCAGGGTCAAAAATTGTTTTTAATACCCTTACTATTTTGTCTCCGTAATCTTCTAATTCCTTTTCGGTCATAATCTTCACTTAAGTATTTAAGTTCGCTTGTTGGGCAATTGCATACAATTTGATTTGCTTCACCATTGATACCAATCCGTTTGCCCGAGTTGGGGAAAGGTGCTCTTTCAATCCGATTTCATCAATAAATGCGGTGTCTGCAGCTAAAATATCATTCGGATTTTGATTCGAAAAAACTCTCAATAACAAAGCCACAATTCCCTTGGTTAAAATAGCGTCGCTATCTGCGGTATACTTGATGGTATCGTTGTTCACTTCAGAATGCAACCAAACTTTCGACTGGCATCCTTTGATCAAATTATCATCTACTTTATGCAACTCGTCAATCAAAGGTAATGACTTGCCTAAATCAATGATATACTCGTATCGCTCCATCCAATCATCGAACATTGAGAACTCGTCAATAATTTCTTCTTGTATTTCTTTAATAGTCATTTTTTAGACTTATTTTTGTTGCTTAAAATTTTTCGCAAAATTACGGATTAAAATTCGAATCCGAATGCTTAAAAATTTTAGAATACTCTTAAAATAAAGTCAATATGAGTAAACTTCTAGCTGTTGGAACGGTAGCTTTCGATGCAATAGAAACTCCCTTTGGTAAAACCGATAAAATTCTCGGTGGTTCAGGTACATTTGTAGGATTAGCAAGTTCATTATTCGATATTCCAGTTGGAATTGTTTCCGTTGTAGGAGGTGATTTCCCGAAGTCTTATTTAGACATGATGAACACCAAAGGAATCAATACAGAAGGTGTTGAAATCATTGAAGAGGGAAAGACTTTTTTCTGGAGTGGTGTGTATCACAACGATATGAATTCTAGAGAAACATTGGTTACCGAATTGAATGTTTTAGAGAATTTCGAACCTGTAGTTCCTGAGGCTTTTAAAGATGCGAGCATTGTGATGCTTGGTAATTTGCATCCAGCGACCCAGATGTCTGTTTTAGATCAGTTAAACGGAACACCTAAATTGGTGGTTTTGGATACGATGAACTTCTGGATGGACAGTGCCTTGGAAGATTTACACAAGGTATTGAAGCGAATAGATGTCATCACCATCAATGATGAAGAGGCAAGACAATTGTCGGGCGAGTATTCATTATTGAATGCAGCGAAGAAGATTCATGAAATGGGACCGAAATATGTGGTGATTAAAAAGGGTGAACATGGTGCATTGTTGTTTAATGATCACAATATGTTCTTTGCACCAGCATTACCCTTGGCTTCGGTATTTGATCCAACAGGAGCGGGAGATACTTTTGCTGGTGGATTCTGTGGGTATTTGGCGAAGACGGAAGATATTTCCTTTGCCAATATGAAAAACGCGATTATTTACGGATCAAATTTAGCTTCGTTCTGTGTGGAGAAATTCGGAACAAAACGCATGGAGGATTTGACCTTCCAAGAAGTTGAAAATAGATTGCAAGCTTTTAGAGATCTAACACAATTTGATATAAAATTATCCTAACAAAAGAATCCGTGTGTCACAACACGGATTTTTTTTATATTTAAAATAATGAGTGACGCTATTAAACATGAATGTGGAATTGCACTTGTTCGATTAAAAAAACCACTACAGTTTTACAAAGAAAAATACGGATCAACATTTTACGGAATTGATAAAATGTACTTGCTTCTAGAAAAGCAGCACAATCGCGGTCAAGATGGCGCTGGTTTTGCAAGTGTAAAGTTCAATGTGAGTCCGGGAACCCGTTACATCAGCAGGGTTCGTTCTAATAAGACACAACCGATACAAGACATCTTTTCTCAAATCAATGAGCGAATCAACGGTGTTTTAGAACAAAATCCAGATAAGAAAAACGATGTGGCATGGCAAGAGCAAAACATGCCCTATTTAGGTAACTTGTTTTTAGGTCATGTACGTTATGGTACCTTCGGAAAAAATAGTATTGAAAGCGTTCACCCATTTTTGCGCCAAAGCAATTGGAAGCATAAAAATCTAATTGTTGCAGGGAACTTCAACATGACAAATTCCAATCAATTATTAGAAGAATTGGTAGAATTAGGTCAGCATCCTAAAGAGTTTACGGATACGGTTACTGTAATGGAAAAAATCGGTCACTTTTTGGAAGATGAAGTATCGAAATTATACCAACAAGCTAAAAAAGAAGGGCTTACAAAAAAAGAAGCTTCTCCGTATATCGAAGAAAACTTAAGTATCAAGAAGGTTTTAAAGCGATCTTCAAAGAATTGGGATGGTGGTTATGCCATGGCCGGATTGGTTGGGCATGGTGATGCTTTTGTATTGCGTGATCCAAACGGAATTCGACCAACCTATTTCTATGAAGATGATGAGGTGGTTGTGGTCGCTTCGGAAAGACCTGCGATTCAAACCGTATTTAACGTAGAATTGGAGGATGTTCAGGAATTGGAAAGAGGTCACGCCTTGATTATTAAGAAAAGTGGAAAGGTAAGTATCAAGCAAATAAAAGAGTCAGGTGCGGCAACTTCTTGTTCGTTTGAGCGAATTTACTTTTCAAGAGGTAGTGACGCATCCATTTACGAAGAACGAAAAAATCTTGGGAAATACGTCTTTCCGAAAATATTGGAATCCATTGATAATGATGTCAGCAATTCAGTGTTTTCTTTCATTCCAAATACTGCAGAAACTTCATTTTACGGAATGACCGAAGCAGCCGAAGATTTCTTGAACCAAGAAAAAACGAAGAAGATTTTAGAAGGTGGATATAAATTGTCTGCGGAAAAGGTTCGTGAAATTCTAAGTGAGCGTCCACGTTTTGAGAAAATTGCCATCAAGGATGCCAAACTTAGAACCTTTATAGCCGATGATAACTCAAGAGATGATTTGGTTGAACATGTTTATGACATTACTTACGGTGTTGTAAAACCTTCGGACAATTTGGTCATTATTGACGATAGTATTGTAAGAGGTACCACCTTGAAAAAGAGTATCATTAAAATTCTAGATCGCCTGCAACCTAAGAAAATTGTGGTTGTTTCATCCGCGCCACAAATTCGTTATCCAGATTGTTACGGAATTGATATGGCCAAAATAGGTAAGTTCATTGCCTTTAGAGCGGCCTTAGAATTGTTAAAAGAAACAGGTCAATATCACATCGTTGATGAGACCTACAAGAAATGTAAAGAGCAGCAGTCCCTTTCAGATAAGGAGATTGTGAATTATGTTCGAGATATTTACAAGCCATTCACACCAGAACAGATTTCGGAGAAAATAGCGCAGATGCTAAAAACACCAGAGATCAATGCAGAGGTAGAAGTAATTTATCAATCGATTGAAGGATTACATCGAGCTTGTCCTGGACATACTGGTGATTGGTATTTCACTGGGAATTATCCAACCCCGGGCGGAAGCAGGGTGGTGAATCAGGCCTTCATCAACTTTTACGAAGGCAACGACAACAAAAGAGCATACTAATAAAAAAAGCACCCAATTGGGTGCTTTTTTATCTCTAATTCGCTTTACTTACTTTGCTTCAGCGTATCTTCTTTCAACTTCATTCCAGTTGATTACTTTAAAGAAAGCATCAATATAATCTGGTCTTCTGTTTTGATAGTTCAAATAGTATGCATGCTCCCAAACATCTAATCCTAAAATTGGAGTACCGCCACAGCTAACACCTGGCATTAATGGGTTGTCTTGGTTTGGCGTAGAACAAACTTCTACTTTACCTCCTGGGTGAACACATAACCAAGCCCATCCAGATCCGAATTGCGTAGCAGCTGCTTTACTGAAAGCTTCGATAAACGCATCCTTAGAACCAAATTCAGCTTCAATAGCATCCTTTAATTCGCCAGATAAGTATCCCCTATCTTCAGGATTCAATACTGTCCAAAATAAAGAGTGGTTGTAGAATCCACCTCCATTGTTACGTACAGCACTGTTGCTCATATCCAAGTTGGTTAGAATGTCTTCAATAGACTGTCCTTCCAAATCAGTTCCTGCAATCGCTCCGTTTAATTTTGTTGTATATCCGTTGTGATGTTTACTATGGTGTATTTCCATAGTTCTTGCATCAATATGAGGCTCTAATGCATCATAAGCATAGCCTAATTCTGGTAATTCAAAAGCCATATGATAAGTTTTTTAAGTTAAATTTTTTGTAGTACAAAGGTAATTATAAGAACTCTAGGTTTTTGAGTCTTATCAACTTGTTCGCTTATAGTAATATAAATACAACTTATTCACCGTGAATTTTCATGAACTCTTCAACCTTATCCACCATATTGGTACTTCCGCAAATAAACGGAACTCTTTGATGTAGTTCGGTCGGCTCAATATCCATGATTCTTTGGTATCCATCTGAAGCTTTTCCATTAGCTTGTTCGGCAAGGAATGCCATTGGATTGCATTCATACAGTAAGCGTAATTTTCCATTCGGATTGCGAGATCCTTTCGGATATAAATACACGCCACCTTTAATCATATTTCGATGGAAGTCAGAAACAAGCGAACCGATATAACGACTCGTATAAGGTCGATCGCCCTCTTCTTCTTGACAATACTTAATGTATTTTTTTATGCCTAACGGAAAGTCTAGGTAGTTACCTTCATTTACCGAGTAGATTTTTCCATCCTCTGGAAACTTCATATCTGGATGCGATAGGTAGTAGCTTCCAATCGCTGGATTCAATGTAAATCCGTTCACCCCGTGACCCGTTGTATACACCAACATGGTTGAAGTTCCGTATACCACATAACCCGCCGCTACTTGTTGATTCCCTTTTTGAAGAAAATCTTCCATAGTAACTGGGGTTCCTACTGGTGTTACTCTCCTGTAAATGGAGAAGATGGTTCCAACAGAAACGTTCACATCTATATTTGAAGAACCATCAAGCGGATCAATCAATACGACGTACTTGTTTTGGTGCTGTTCATCCTGACTGTTAATGATGATGAAGTCATCTTCCTCCTCACTCGCCACACCACAGACGATGTTTCGATTAATTAAGGTTTGAATAAAGGTGTCATTGGCATAAACGTCCAATTTTTGTTGATCTTCCCCTTGAACATTTCGTCCTCCTACGGCACCAATGATGTCTACCAATCCGGCTTTGTTCACCTCATGGTTCACCACTTTGGCAGCCAATCGAATTGAGTTGATCAATCGCGATAACTCGCCAGTTGTGTATTTAAATGCAGCTTGATTTTCAATGATAAATTCACCTAGGGTTTGGTTTTTCTCAGACATAACTTTGAAGATTGGGTTGTTATACAAAGATGCGACTTTTTTCCAACTAAAACGATTTCGGAAATCAATAAATCACAACATTTAAACATTTGAATCGGAATTGTTTAAAATAGCTACAATTATGACCTAGAAAGGCAAATAGGCTATCTTTGTCCAAAATTTTTACAATGGATTTTACGGTAAGATTCGGAACGAAAAAGGATGTGCCTGCATTATTGCTGCTAATTAAAGAACTAGCCCTCTTTGAAAAAGAACCGGAAGCGGTGGAAATTGATGAAGAAACTTTGTTGAAACATGGTTTTTCTTCTCATCCAAAATTCAAGTTTTTCGTGGCCGAGCAAGATGATGAAATTGTTGGGATTGCCCTTTTTTATGAACGATTCTCAACCTGGAAAGGTCCCGTGATCCATTTAGAAGATTTAATTGTTACCCAATCTCGACGTAAGCTAGGTATCGGCAAGGCATTGTACGGAAAAGTATTGCAATATGCCTATACCAACAATTTCAAAAGAGTGGCATGGGAAGTGCTGGATTGGAATAAAAATGCTATCGATTTTTACCAAAGTTCAGGAGCTAATTACTTACACGATTGGTCGGTTGTTCAAATGGATGAAACAGGTTTGTCAAATTTTGTGAATCAGAATTTATGAAGATTTTTAAGTTTGGAGGAGCGTCGGTAAAAGACGCTGAAAGTGTGAAAAACGTAGCGAATATAATTGCTACAGAGGGAGCGAAAGATACCTTAGTGGTTGTTTCGGCGATGGGCAAAATGACCAATGCTTTTGAAGAGGTGGTTGATGCCTATTACGACAAATCCGACGAGTTGCCTCAAAAGCTCGATTTTATTGCTGACTATCATAAGAATATAATGGATGCTCTTTTTGAAAAAAGCGATGAAATCTATGAGGTAGTTGATATTCTATTTGGTGAATTGGGTTGGTTCTTAGCGCGGAATTCCTCCAAAAGATACAATTATGTATACGACCAAATTATCTGTTTCGGGGAGCTTCTTTCCACCAGGATAGTAAGCGCGTATTTGGAAAAGTTAGGAACCGAAAACACCTGGTTTGATGCACGAAATTATATCAAAACAGATAGTTCCTACCGAGACGCAAGGGTCGATTGGACTCTGACCAAAGACATTATTTCGACAAAAGTCGATACATCGAAGATTAACATCACACAAGGTTTTATTGCCGCAAATGATACCGAGAATACCACTACCTTAGGTAGAGAAGGTTCCGACTATACAGCAGGAATTTTCGCTTATTGTTTGGATGCTGAAAGTGTAACCATTTGGAAAGATGTTCAAGGGGTTTTGAATGCAGATCCAAGAGTCTTTGAGAGCACCACCTTACTGCAGCAAATCTCTTATGAAGAAGCTATCGAAATGGCCTTTTATGGAGCTTCTGTGATTCACCCAAAAACCATTCAGCCATTACAAAAGAAAGAGATTCCGCTTTACGTTCGTTCTTTTGTTGATCCTTCTAAAGAAGGTACAAAGGTATCGCGAGGTTCAGTTTTAGAACCGATGATTCCATGTTTCATTGTCAAAAAGGATCAGGTGATTGTTTCCATTTCTGCAAAAGATTTTTCCTTTGTTGTTGAAAATAACATGAGCTACATTTTTCAAAAATTGCACGAATATCAGCTGAAAGTCAACCTAATTCAGAATTCAGCCATTAGTTTTTCGCTTTGTTTGGATAACAAATTTGGTAAGTTCAATGAATTCTATGAAGCACTCAAAAATGAGTTCACCATGCGATTCGATGAAGGGGTTGAATTATATACCATCAGGCACTTCAATCAAGAGGCAATCAAGGATATTTCGAGCAAAGGAAAAGTATTACTAAAGCAGACCAACAAAGACACTACGCAAATCGTACTGAATCAAAATTAAAAAGAACACCATTTTAGTTTTTTTAGTATGTTTGTGTTTCGTCAAGTTTTTTGTCTATGTCTCTTGTAACGTCTAAGGAAATTGCTAATGTTATCGGTCTTAAAAGATTTGGTTTTATTGGTACTTTTATTGGATGGCTACTCATTCGAATCCTTCGAATTTCGGCACTGAATAAAGTTTACACAAACAACAAAAACCGTTCTGGAGTTGACTTCTTAAATGGGGTGTTGGCCGACTGTGAAATTCGCTTTGAAATCCCCGAAGAAGATCTAAAACGTATCCCGAAAGATGGTCCCTTTATCACGGTTTCAAACCATCCCTTAGGTGGTATAGACGGAATTCTATTGCTCAAATTATTGCTCGAAAAAAGAGCCGATTATAAAATTATTGCCAATTTCTTACTGCACCGTATTCTTCCGTTGAAGCCTTATGTGATGCCGGTAAATCCTTTTGAAAATAGAAAGGATGCTAAGTCGAGCGTAGCCGGAATCAAAGGAGCCTTGCAACATTTGAAAGAAGGCAAGCCGCTAGGGATTTTTCCTGCGGGAGAAGTGTCGACTTATAAAGATGGAAAATTAAAGGTTGATAAACCTTGGGAAGAAGGTGCCGTTCGATTGATAAAAAAAGCGAAAGTACCCGTAATTCCCATCTATTTTCACGCTAAGAATAGTCGATTGTTCTATATGCTGTCTAGCATCAGCGATACGCTTAGAACGGCCAAATTACCTTCAGAAGTAATTTCCCAGAATGGAAAAGTCATCAAAGTGCGTGTAGGTCGTCCAATTTCTGTGAAAGATCAAGATGCTTACGAGAACATTCCAGAATTCTATGAATTCATCCGAAAGAAAACCTACATGTTGGCCAATCCTTTTGAGAAGAACAAGAATATTTTATCGACTCAAAATTTAAAGATTCCGAAGCCAGCAAAGAAAATTACTTCTCAGAAAAATAAAGAGTTATTTGTAAAGGAAGTAAATGCCTTGCGCGATAATGACAAGCGATTACTCATTAGTAAGAACTACGAGATCTTCTTTGCTAATGCAAGGGAAATTCCGAATGTACTGCATGAAATTGGTCGTTTGAGGGAGATTACTTTCCGTGATGTAGGTGAGGGTACCAATAACTCCATTGACCTCGATAAATACGACAAGTATTACCACCATATGTTTTTATGGGATAGTGAGGCCGATCGATTGGTAGGTGCTTACCGAATGGGATTGGGTGGACCAATTTTCAAGAAATACGGAATCAATGGTTTTTACCTGCACACTTTGTTCCGAATTGAGCCTGAACTTTTCCAAATGATGGAAAACACTATCGAATTGGGAAGGGCGTTTATTGTAAAAGAATATCAGCAAAAACCCATGCCGCTCTTTTTACTTTGGAAGGGTATTGTACACGTAACCTTGCGATTCCCTGAATACAAGTACATGATGGGTGGGGTATCCATAAGTAATCAATTCTCAGACTTTTCTAAGTCATTGATGATTGAGTTCATGAAGTCACACTACTACGATCCATATATAGCACAATACATCCATCCGAAGAAAGAGTACAAGGTGAAGCTGAAAGATGCCGACAAGGACTTTGTATTTGATGCTACCGAAGGGGATATGCAAAAGTTCGACAAGGTAATTGATGAGGTAGAACCAGGTGCACTTCGGATTCCAGTACTGATAAAGAAATATGTGAAGCAGAACGCTAGATTGGTTGCTTTTAACGTAGATCCGAAGTTTAACAATGCCGTAGATGGTTTGATTTATATCAAAGTTTCAGATATTCCTGAAAGTACTGTGAAACCTGTGATGGAAGAGTTTCAAGCCGAATTGGAACGCAAGGCCTCCGAGGAACAACAGAACAAATAACTGACAGAAATTCAGTTGTTTGCCTTTGGCATACAATTCGCAATACATCTCTAAAATTTAATCATGAAAACCTTTTTAAAACTTGCGCTGACTGCTTTGGCGGTTGTAGTATTGGCAAATATATTACCCGGTGTAACGGTGTCAGGCTATGGTACGGCCTTTATTGTTGCCTTAGTCATCGCCATATTAAACATGTTCGTTAGACCCTTACTTGTATTTTTTACTTTACCAGCGACCATTGTGACCTTAGGTCTCTTTTTGTTTGCTATTAATGCCTTTATCATTCTATTGGCGGATAAATTGGTGAATGGTTTTGGGGTAAGCGGATTCCTAACGGCGCTTTTCTTTAGCATCTTATTATCCATTTTTAGATCGGCCTTGTTTCAATTGTTGAAAGACGACAGAAAATCATAAAGCTTCAATTGGTCATTTCGTCGCCAATAAGTCTAGTATTCAACTATTTTGGCGGTATCATCCTGCTTTATTTTTCGTAAATTTAATAGTACCTAAAAGGAATCTACAGGGGTGATAGAT
>CAYFJL010000068.1:0-14737 GCA_964343335.1 uncultured Polaribacter sp.
ACCAACCATTAAAGAAATATTTTGGCTTTACTTCATTCAAAGGACTGCAAAAGGATGTAATCCAAAGCATAGTTACTGATCAGAACACTTTTGTGATTATGCCCACAGGTGGTGGTAAGTCCTTGTGTTATCAACTTCCTGCGCTAATGAAAGAAGGAACCGCAATTGTGGTTTCGCCCTTAATTGCACTGATGAAAAATCAGGTGGATGCCATTCGAGGTATTTCTGAAAACAATGGCATTGCCCATGTTTTGAATTCATCGTTAAATAAAACAGAAGTTGCGAAGGTGAAAAGTGATATTAGTAATGGAATCACCAAACTGCTTTATGTAGCTCCAGAATCACTGATAAAAGAGGAATATGTAAGTTTCTTAAAAGAACAAACGATTTCATTTGTTGCCATTGATGAGGCCCACTGTATTTCGGAATGGGGTCATGATTTTCGTCCGGAGTATCGTAACCTTAAACATATTATCAAAGCCATTGATAATGTTCCGGTTATTTGTTTGACGGCTACTGCCACTCAAAAAGTTCAAGATGATATTTTAAAGACGTTAGGAATCACCGATGCTAATAAGTTTAAAGCCTCATTTAATCGGCCTAATTTGTTTTATGAAGTACGACCCAAAACAAAGGAAGTTGAGAAAGACATCATTCGTTTTATTAAACAAAGAATAGGTAAATCTGGCATTGTATACTGTTTGAGTCGAAAGAAAGTTGAAGAAATTGCTCAAATTTTACAAGTAAACGGAATCAAAGCTGTTCCTTATCATGCAGGTTTGGATGCCAAAACAAGAGTGAAGCATCAAGACATGTTCTTAATGGAAGATTGTGATGTAGTGGTCGCAACCATTGCCTTTGGAATGGGAATAGACAAGCCAGATGTTCGTTTTGTTATCCACCATGATATTCCTAAAAGCTTAGAGAGTTATTATCAAGAAACTGGTAGAGCCGGAAGAGATGACGGTGAAGGGCATTGTTTGGCTTTCTACTCTTATAAAGACATTGAAAAACTAGAAAAGTTTATGGCCAGTAAACCTGTTGCCGAACAGGAAATTGGACATGCGCTTTTACAGGATGTCGTTGGTTATGCGGAAACATCAATGAATCGTAGAAAATACCTTCTTCACTATTTTGGGGAGGAATTCGATGAAGTAAATGGTATTGGGGCAGATATGGATGACAATACAAGGAATCCAAAGAACAAGCACGAGGCCAAAGACGATGTAGCAAAGCTACTTATGGTCATTGAAAAAACCCTGCAGAAATACAAGGCAAAAGAGATTGTGAATACCTTAATAGGTAGGGAGAATGCTTTATTAACTTCTCATAAGACGCATTTACAGCCCTTCTTCGGAATTGGAAAGGAGAAAGATCCTAATTATTGGATGGCCTTGGTTCGTCAGATATTAGTGGTTCATTTGATCAAAAAAGAAATAGAGCAATATGGCGTATTAAAGCTGACTCCGAAAGGAAAGGAGTTTTTAGAAAATCCGGTGAGCTTTATGATGACCGAAGATCATGTTTATGATAGCGAAGATGATAATACCATCATTACCAATGCGAAATCTAATGCTGCTGTTGCAGATGAAAATCTAGTTAAGATTCTAAAAGACTTACGTAAGAAAGTAGCGAACCGACAAGGGGTGCCACCTTTTGCCGTTTTTCAGGATCCATCCATTGATGATATGGCGTTGAAATATCCTATTACCATTGATGAACTAGCCAAAGTACATGGAGTAGGCGAAGGAAAGGCTCGAAAATTCGGAAGGGAATTTGTCAATATGATTGAAAAATATGTTGAGGAAAATGACATTGTTAGACCAGATGATTTAATTGTAAAATCCACAGGAACTAACTCCGGATTAAAACTCTTCATCATTCAGAATACTGATAAAAAGATTCCGTTGGAAGACATTGCTAAGTCCAAAGGTCTAGAAATGGGTGAGTTGATAAAAGCCATGGAACAAATTATTTTTTCCGGAACTAAATTGGATATCAACTATGCGATTGAAGACATTCTTGACGAAGATCAAGTGGAGGAGATCTATGATTATTTCATGGAAGCCGAAACTGACAAAATTCAAGATGCGCTTGATGAATTTGATGGTGATTACGACGACGAGGAATTGCGTTTGATGCGAATTAAGTTTATCAATGAAGTAGCCAATTAATCTACAGGCTTAAGAAGGAGATTACAAATCCCAATATAATTACCACAAACTTTCGGATGTTGAACTTGTGATTTTCACTTGATTCAAAAAGGATAATCGTAGAAATATGAAGGAATATACCAATGGCAATTGCCGAAAAATCATAAATATAATCCTTAAGCATTTCGGTTTGACTTCCTAATAAGGTTCCTAGAGGACTCATGGCGCCAAAGAAGAAAACAGCACCAATAATTACTGGTTTTGATAATTCTTTTTGAATAAAAAATGTAGTCAATACAATTGCAATTGGAAGTTTGTGAACGGCAATAGCCCACAACAAACTGGAATTCGAACTTTCAACCGGTATGCCTTCCAGAAATGCATGCAGGCATAAACTTCCGAAAAACAGCAAATGAAAAGTTCCCTTTTTTCCTTTTAAGTGACTATGACCGTGTTCAATACCCTTTGAAAAGGATTCTAAAACAAATTGCAATAGAATACCAAATAGAATAAAATAACCTGTTCGTTCAAATGAAGCGGAATTCTCATAAACTTCGGGCAGCAAATGAAGTATGGTAATGGCCAATAAGTAAGCCCCACTAAAGGCTAATAGCAATCGTAATGCTTTATCATTCGGCTTGTAAAAGAAAACCAATGCTGATCCAAGAAAGACAGATAAAAAGAGAACTACATAACTCATTGAGCAACAATTACAAGCCTTTCAGATGATGCTTCATCAAAAGGATTCAATTCATAATCTCCAAAAATAGAGGAAATTTCAAAACCTACCTCTTGTAGCATATTCTTTATCGTTTCAACGTCTAAATATTTTACTACTTCTGAAAAGGAAAAGTTTTGACCATCAGCCGCAAAAGAGATGTTCTTAATGATTTCTCCATTGGTTATGCTTCGCTCAATGTAAAACGGAATCGAATCGACAACCTTAATCTCATTTGAAATCAAATTCTCTTTGATATAACGAGCATTTAAAAAGTCAAATATGAAATAGCCATTGGGATTCAGAGCATTCTTTATGTTTTGTAAAACCCTTTTGTTTTGAACGTTATCGAAATACCCAAAACTGGTGAACAAATTGACAATAACATCATAGCTATTCACAAAAGGCACGAGCATATCATGAACTTTAAAGGAGAGTTTATCATTTTCAAATTGCTTTGCAAAGGCTATACTGTTTTCTGATAAATCCGCTCCAGTTACTTGATATCCCAAAGAATTGAAAAACTTTGAATGTCTTCCTTTTCCACACGGGAGATCTAAGATATGGGTGGTTTTTGGTAGTTCTAAGAATTTAGTGATTTTGCGAATGAATAATTCGGCTTCCCTATCATTCCGATCCTTGTAAAGAATATGATAATAAGGTGTGTTGAACCAATTTTTGTACCAGTCTTTTTCTTTCATTTTCAGCAAGTAAAAGTAAACATTTAAATGGTTGGGTGTAGCATTTTATAATGTACTTTTGTACAAAATTAATCGAATGGCCAAAGACTTTTCCATGGTAGCGACTACTCTTTTCGGACTGGAAGGAGTGCTCTCTCAAGAATTGCAACAACTAGGAGCAAAAAATGTTAAAGAGGGAATTAGAAATGTTTCTTTTGAAGGGGATCTAGGTTTTCTTTACAAGGCCAACTTAAGTTTACGAACTGCGATTCGCATTTTAAAGCCCTTAAAAAAAACAAGGGTATATGATGAAAAGGAACTTTACCAACAAATTCAGAGAATTAAGTGGGAGAGATACCTCGATGTTGATAGCACATTCGCTATTAACGCTGTTGTGAATTCTCAACATTTCACTACCAATTCACATTATATTTCTTTGAAATCGAAGGACGCCATTGCCGATTATTTTAGGCATAAATATTCCAAAAGGCCTAATGTGGATATAAAGAATCCAGATATTCGCATTCACATCCATATTCAAAAGGAATATTTAACCATTTCCATTGATTCTAGTGGTGATTCCCTACACAAACGAGGTTACAGAACAGCTACTAATATTGCACCAATTAACGAAGTATTAGCAGCTGGGATGGTCCTATTATCAGGATTTACAGGAGATGAAAACTTCATTGACCCGATGTGTGGTTCAGGAACTATATTGATTGAAGCAGCAATGATTGCTTGTAACATTCCGGCGAATATCAATCGAAAGAAATTTGCATTTGAAAACTGGAAGGATTACGATGAAGAACTATTTTTCATTATTCATGATGCTTTATTAAAACGAATCAAATCACTTCATTGTAAAATTATGGGATTTGATAAAGCTCCGTCTGCCGTAAGAAAAGCTCAGCAAAATTTGATTAATGCCAATTTAGATGAATTTGTTGGTGTACATCACGTCAACTTTTTCAATTCCAAAAAAGAAGTTTTCGGAAATACCATCATTATGTTTAATCCGCCTTACGGAGAACGACTTTCGATCAATACAGAGGAGTTTTATCGAAACATTGGTGATACTTTGAAGAATCATTATTCAGGTTCTGTCGCATGGATTATTACGTCTGATATCCAAGCATTAAAACATGTTGGATTGCGAACTTCAAAACGAATTCATTTGCGTAATGCCAGCCTGGACTGTCGATTTGTGAAGTATGAACTGTATGAAGGTACCCGCAAAGCAAAGCATTTGAACAAGGAGTTTGATTAGCATTTATCCGCCAATCCACACATCACATTCTTTTATAGAGTAGTAAGTGATTTCCTTTTCTTTGGCATCTAAATGTTTAGTAATGCGAGCATTTGGATTTTGCATGATCCGTTGCACCCATCGTGTATGTTCTGCATAATCATCAAGACTTGCAAACATTTCTGGTTCTTCAAGATCATGTTCACTTACATGAATTTCTTGGAAATGCAATTCCCAATGTAAATCCATTGAATTCTCTGGAAAAGCTCTATCTGATTTCGGATTGAAAAAAGTAATGTTGTAAAAATGCAATGCGTCTCCAATGGCGCATACCACCTGATTTTTTGAAACATCATGCGGATAATACCAGATTTTTAGATAATAGGGTTCATTGAGTGATTCTAGTTGAGTTTTCCAGGATTGATAAATGGTAAAGATTCCGTCTACAATTTTTCTCCTAGTTTTGCCCTTAGGAGCTTGGAACTTACTATTGAGGACGCTAATATTTCGATAGGGTGGTACCCAAACTTTGATATAATCTCGTTGGTTTTTTTTCAAGTAGTTCAGATCCAAATCCTTACAACGAGTCACCCAATCGTCAATCTCTCGCCATATCCTTTTATGGCCTCGAATTTTCTTTTGTCGTTCCATTAGGATGTAAGAACTAATTTTGCCCACTCTTCAGGCTTTTCCAGCATTAAAAAGTGACCCGTCTCAGCCATCCAATGAATTTCATTATTCGGGATTTCAGAGGTTAGTAATTCAGCGATCTTCGGAATGGCAATAGGATCATTTTTTGCCCAAATGATTTTTGTATGAATTTGCGTTTTTTTAAGTGCTCCAACCCATCTGTTCCAATACAAATATCGTTCTGTGATGTATTGGGTAAGTTCATGTATTATTTTTTTACCATGATTGAAATTTAGTACTTCCCACATTTCTTCAAGCTCCTCATCTGTTACTTTGGATTTATCATAGTAAATATTCCGCATGTTCTTCTTGAATATTGGGTAGTTGGTAAGTTTGGCCACAAGCGGCCCTGTCCATTTATTACGTAGTAATTTTTGAATTGTTCGTAGCTGTGAATATTCAATATGAATACTTCCATTACAGAGAATAAGTTGCTCGATTTCAATGTCAACCTTACCTTCATTATGTAAGGCTATTATTTCCGTAGCAACTGAAGTGCCATAATCGTGAGCCAGTATGGTTGCTTTTTTGATGCCCATTTGCTTCCATAGTTGCAATGCTCTTTGGGCTTGGTTGATCAACGAATAACTGGCCGTTTTTGGTTTGTCAGAAAAACCAAATCCTAAGTGGTCATGAATTACTACTCGAAATTTTTCAGTCAGGAACGGAAGTACCTTGTGATAATCAAATGAAGATGTTGGATATCCATGAAGGATTAATAACACATCCTCTCTGTCTTCGGTATCAACTACAAATAATTGATTTCCATCCGTTTCAATAAACTTCCCTAAGTTATACCAATAATTAGCATTCATATGTTGATACATTGTTTGTAAACCACGTAACAAGGTAGTAAAAAAACAGTAATTTTGATTTCCACTGGAAAGCTTCTGAGATTGAATTTTATTGACGTAATACTACCCATTCCGGTTAAGAATACTTTTACTTATCGCATCAATGTGGATGAATATGATTTCGTAAAAGTGGGAGCTAGGGTTGCCGTTCCTTTTGGTAAAAGTAAACTCTATACGGCGCTGGTCTATAAAGTTCATCAAACACCACCCACTTTGTATGAAGCTAAGGAAATTTATCAGATTCTTGATGAAGATCCGATTGTGACCGAAAAACAGCTAAAGCATTGGAAATGGATTTCTGAGTATTATCTCTGCTCTATGGGTGAAGTATTTCGCGCTGCAATACCATCAGCCCTCCTGTTGGAAAGTGAAACAACGATATACAAGAACAAAAGTTTTTCAGAAGAAACCGAATTGACCGATTCAGAATTTTTGATTTTTGAGGCTTTAGATCATCATAGCCAATTATCCATCCATCAAATATCCGATATATTGGATTCTAAGACCATCATGCCGGTTGTAAATGGATTGATATCAAAGAATGCTATCTATGTAAAGGAAGAAATTTATGAGCAATACAAACCGAAGTTGGTCAAATACCTTCGCTTACATTCTAAATATCGTGGCGCAGATGCATTAAAAGGTTTACTAGAAAACCTTCATCGGGCTGTAAAACAAAAAGAAGCTTTGTTGACATATTTTCAACTAGAAGGAAATAAAAAACCAATTAAGGCAAAAGATTTAGAGGAAAGGTCTAAGGTTTCATCAGCAGTGATCAAAGCGCTTGTAGATAAGGGTATCCTTGAATTCTACTTCCAACAAGTTGATCGAGTTTCTTTTTCTCAATCTACCAATCGTTTAAAAGAACTTTCGGAAGCACAAGAAAGCGCTTTTAAAGCGATTAAAAGCACTTTTGAGGATAAAGATGTCACATTATTACATGGTGTTACAGGGTCAGGTAAAACTGAGATTTATGTGAAGTTAATTCAGGAGGTCATTTCAACTGGAAAGCAAGCCTTATTCTTATTACCCGAAATTGCCTTAACCACTCAAATCATAGCTCGATTACAAAATTATTTCGGAGATAAGATATCGGTTTTTCATTCGAAATATTCTATGAACGAAAGGGTAGAAGTATGGAATAATATTCTGGATTCAAAACCAAAGGCGCAAATTGTGATTGGTGCGAGGTCTGCAGTATTCTTGCCTTTTTCAAACCTCGGACTCATTATTGTTGATGAAGAACATGAAACTTCTTACAAACAATTTGATCCAGCCCCACGTTACAATGCAAGAGATGCTGCCATCGTTCTATCGAAATTGCATCAATCTAAAATACTCCTAGGATCTGCTACACCTGCCATTGAGACTTATAGCAATGCGATTTCGGATAAATACGGTCTGGTTCATTTAAACCAGCGGTTTGGAGACATTGCTTTGCCAAAGATTGAAGTAATTAACATCAGAGAAAAGAGTCGTAAGAAACGAATGAAAGGCTGGTTTTCTGATGACCTCATTCATGCTATTGATGAAGCTTTGGTGAATAAAGAGCAAGTTATTTTATTTCAAAATCGACGTGGATTCTCACCCATTGTGGAATGTAAAACTTGTGGTACCGCACCTCAATGTCCGAATTGTGATGTGAGTCTAACCTTTCACAAATATCGAAATGAATTGCGTTGTCATTATTGTAGTTACCATCGTGCCTTACCGAATTCATGTGATGCTTGTGGAAGCAACACCCTGGATACCAAAGGCTTTGGGACGGAGCAAATTGAGCTGGAATTGAAATCGCTCTTTCCAGATTTTAAGATTGGACGGATGGATTTGGATACGACCCGAGGTAAATACGGGTATCAAAAAATCATTAATGCCTTTGAAGCACGTGATATCGATATTCTTGTTGGAACCCAAATGTTATCGAAAGGATTGGATTTTGATAATGTTTCATTAGTTGGAATTCTCAATGCAGATACTTTATTGAACTTCCCTGATTTCAGGGCCTATGAACGGGCTTTTCAATTGATGTTACAAGTTTCAGGTAGGGCAGGAAGGTCGAAAAAGCAAGGTCGAGTATTGATTCAGTCTTACAATCCAGATCATCAAACATTGCATCAAGTAATAAGTGCCGATTATACGGGAATGTTTAACAGTCAAACTGAAGATAGACGGACTTTCCATTATCCGCCTTTCTATCGATTGATAAAAATCACATTAAAACACAAGGATTATGCAAAGGTCGATGCCGGTATTCAATGGTTGGTAAAGGCCCTTCAGAATTCTTTTGGGGTGAATGTGTTGGGTCCTTCAACTCCCGTGGTTGGAAGAGTTCGGAATCAATACATTAAAAATCTTGTGATTAAAATTCCGCCTAAACAAAGTTTGATAAAAACCAAAAATCAGATTCTTCGCGTTCAAAATACTTTTGAAGCTGTCAAAGAGTTTCGTGTCATTCGATTTATAATGGATGTAGATCCTTATTAGGCTTTTACCATTTCTCTCCATTTTTTCAAGATCGCTTCTTCTCTATAAAAAACGGTTTGTTGGTTATTCAAGTAACGGTTTCGTCTTTCATCAGTAAGTGCATCTGAACGCCACCATTCATAGGTGTCTTTGATTGACTCTTGTAAAGACCTAAACTCCAATCCGTTTGTTTTTGCTTTCAAATTATCGATTCGGGCTGAACCAAAACTATAGTCATCGACTAGAATCCACGGAATGATATAATAAATTCCGTTTTCCTGTAGAAACTTATAATCTTCAATATGAGTAATCGTGTAGTCTTTATTAAAAGTTTTGGTAGCCTCTCTTATAAAGGTTTCTACATTCATTTTATCCTTGGGCCCAACGGCGTTGTAGGTTCCATAACTTTTGTTTTCTGCCAAACGAATGCACCATTCGGCTACATCTCTCACATCGGCAAACTGGACAGGATCATCCTTTTTACCTGGGACCATAATCTCAGTGGAATCGGCCAATCGCAATGGCCAATGAATGAATCGATCTGTTTTATCACCAGGTCCAATCATATAGGTCGGTCTCACCACAATGGTTCTGTCTGTTCCAAATGCTTCTGCAGCAGCCAGTTCTGACTTTGCCTTCATGATGCCGTAATCATAACTCATTTGAAAGGTATCATTGGCATCCTTAGGGTATTTCAATAATACCGAATCAGTTTCATCAAGATTCTCTTTTTTGTATGGGAAATATACTCCCGTTGACGAAATATAGAGATACATACCACAGCTGTCTTTCAATAATTCAGCAGTCTTTTTGGTCCATGCTACTTTACGACCAGAATTATCAATAACAACGTCCCAATTTCTGTTTTCAAGAGCCGTAAGGTTATTCTCTCGATCTCCAATTAGATGTTCCACTTGGTCGAATACTTCTTTATGGATGGTTGATTTGGTTTTACCTCTGGTGAATATGGAAACTTTATGACCTCGAGAAAGAGCATAAGCAATTTGATGTGGACCTAAAAAGCTGGTACCACCTAGGATTAAAATGTCAAGCTTTTTGTGGTCAGAATTTGAAGTGCAAGCCAGTAAACTACTACTTAATAAAGGCAAACCTATGGAAGCAGCGATACTTGTTTTGATAAATTTCCTTCTAGAATTGCTCATGGAATTGATTGATTTGATTGAATTTAGCTAAAAATAATCATATTTTTTTTAACATGAGGCAACCATTTTTAGATTAGGGTTGTCTATATATTTGTAGGCAGGAAAAATTAAGTACTCGGAATTGAAAATTATTTCATTACATAAGTCACAAAAGTCAATTATTCAGAAGGCGATTAAAAATGATCGTCAGTCACAAAAGCGAATATTTGATCAGTTTGCTCCAAAAATGAAGGGAGTTTGCAGACAATATGTAAAAGATAATCACCACGCCGAAGAATTAATGATGTCTGGTTTTCTGAAAGTCTTTGGGAATTTGGATAGGTTCAAAGGCGAAGGAAGTTTTGAAGGATGGATTCGAAGAATTATGGTCAACACCTGTTTGAACTATTTGAAAAAGAAGAATCCACTTTTTGTCACGGATGAGGAATTTCATTTTGAAGATAAGTCAACAGTAAATCTCGAACAAACATCCGTAGAAGACATTCAGAAGCTAATTGATCGTTTGCCAGATGGATATAAAATGGTTTTTAATCTATATGCCATTGAAGGATTTAAGCACAATGAGATTTCAAAGAAACTTGGAATTTCAGAAAATACGTCAAAAAGTCAATTATTTAAAGCTCGTAAATTTTTGCAGGAGGCCTACATCAATGAGCATAAAATAGAAAGTCATGGAAGAATTTGATAAAATATTCAAATCCAAATTAGAGAACCGCAGCATCGATCCTTCGACTTCTGCCTGGGAACGATTGAGTGAACAATTGGATCAAAAGGACAAAAGAAAGTCAAGAAAGATCTTCTTGTATGTAGGATATGCAGCTTCTATCATTTTATTGCTTTCTATTTATTTAATGATAAACAAGGAAGATGTCAATACCACCATAACCCCGAATGAAATTATTGTTGATACCCCAGTAGAGAAGAAAATTGAGGAGATTAATGTTGAATCAAATCAACCAAAAGAAATAGAAAAAGAAATCATGGTGGCGGACAAGGTAGAAAAGCAAGAAACGCCTATTAAAACGCCATCCACAAAAAAGAAAACTAAAAAGTCAAACAGAAGTATTCAAGACGTCGAAAATATTAAGAAAGAAGTTCGAGTTGCCTATGTAGAAACGGTTGATGAACCTAAAAAGATTGAAGCTTCAATAACAAAAAAACAAAGACCTGTAAAAATTTTACAGCAGGATCCAACCAGTAGAATTAAGATAAATTCAGATGCTTTGTTATTTGCTGTAACGCACAATTCAGAAGAAGTGAAAAATTATTATGCCAAATACGATGTGAACCGAGAAGATGTTTTGAAAACTGTAAAAAGACAGCTTGAAAATGCTTCAATTTCCATTAAACCTGAAACCATATTGGCAGAAGTAGAACGCACCATCGAAGAAGATGATTTTCAGAATAACTTCTTAAAATTCATCAAACGAAGAGTATCAGATATTACCGTAGCACTAGCGAGTAGAAATAAGTAAAAACACCCACTTAAAATTTATAAACATGAAAAGAATAATACTATTTACAGTGTTGTTTAGCACAACCCTTGCCTTCTCTCAAAAGAAAACTTTTGAATACGAAGTGAAGAAAATCTCAAAAAAGATAGAACAGATTACCAAAGAGCAAAAAGATTCTTTGAAAACCAAAGTGATTGCCATTGATAAACAATTAGAAAAAGGAGAGATAACCAAAGAGCGATCAGAATCTCTTAAAAAAGAAGTAGCTTCTTATCACGCTAGAAGAATTGAAAAGCTTGTTGGAGAGCAGGAGCGATTGTTGCAACAATTGGTTCAAGATAAAACCAATGGGAAAATTGCGAGTGCAGAAGATTCTCTTACCAATGAAGATGAAGACAATGTATTCAGTATTGGAAATAGAACCTTTCGATTCAAAGTAACTGAAGGTGATTTGGAAGAACGCAATAGAAAACGCAGAGAACGATGGAAAAAGAAAAACAAGAAACAACGCACCACCACAACACAATTTGTATTTGCTTTAGGGGTAAATAATGTTCTTGACAATGGAAGTTTAGCTTCTTTGAACAATAGCGAATACAGTTTTTGGAGATCACGTTTCTATGAATTAGGATGGACTTGGAAAACAAGATTTACACAAGAGCCTTCTAAGTTGTATATCAAATACGGAGCTTCCTTTGTGTGGAATAATTTGAGACCCGAAGGAAATAGAATACACGCTATTAATGGCACCAACACGACTCTTCAGAATTATCAATCCCCATTAAATGAAAGCAGATTACGTCATGTTCAATTGAATTTTCCAGTCCACCTAGAATTAGACTTTTCAAAAAACAAAGTATACAAGGATGGTCGGGTACGAGATAGAACCAATAAATCTTTTCGAATTGGACTAGGAGGTTATGCTGGAATTCGATTGGGAACAAGACAATTCTTAGAATATGAAGATGGAAATAACATCAGAATTGAGGAGGAGCAACGTGACAACTTCAATATGGATCGATTTAATTATGGTATCAGTTCATACATCGGTTATCGATCAACCAGTTTGTACATGAAATATGATTTGAATCCTTTATTTCAAAACACCAATACAAGAAACATTTCCTTTGGTTTGCGATTTGACTTGAATTAATCAACCTTTACTTTAACAATGAGAAACCCATCAAAACTTGATGGGTTTTCTTTGTTTATAACTCGTTAATAATAATGATTTTAAACTACCAGATGGTACTTTGAAAAAAGGATATAAATCGTACTTTTCAAAAAAAACCAAATCAAATAATCATGATTATTGGAGTTCCAAAAGAAATTAAAAACAACGAGAGCAGAGTTGCTATTACACCATCCGGTGTTTTTGAATTAACAAAAAGAAATCACAAAGTATACATCCAAACCACAGCGGGCATTGGAAGTGGATTTGCAGATTCTGACTATGAAGAAGTTGGCGCTACTATTTTACCAACGATTGAAGAAGTGTATGCCATCGCTGAGATGATTGTAAAGGTGAAAGAACCAATTGAAAGTGAATACAAATTGATCAAACCTAATCAGATTGTATTCACTTATTTCCATTTTGCGTCCAGTGAAAAATTAACCAAGGCAATGATTGAAAGCAATGCGGTTTGTATTGCTTATGAAACTGTGGAAGACGCAGACGGTTCCTTGCCGTTATTGACGCCAATGTCAGAAGTTGCGGGTAGAATGGCGATTCAACAAGGTGCTAAGTATTTAGAAAAACCTGTAAAAGGCAAGGGTGTTTTATTAGGAGGTGTACCTGGAGTAACACCCGGAAAAGTATTAATCCTAGGTGCTGGTGTAGTTGGAGTTCAGGCTGCAAAAATGGCCTCGGGTTTAGGAGCTCATGTTACCATAATGGACATCAACATGAAAAGATTACGTTATGTCAATGATGTGTTGCCGAGTCATGTTGTTACAGACTTCTCTAATGAGTACCGAATTAGAAAACACATAAAAACTCACGATTTAATTATTGGTGGAGTACTTGTGAAAGGAGCCAAAGCTCCAAAATTAATTACACGTGACATGTTAAAAGACATGCATCCAGGGACGGTAATTGTGGACGTCGCTGTAGATCAAGGAGGATGTATTGAAACGACCAAACCTACTACGCATGAAGATCCAACCTATATCATTGATGATGTAGTGCATTACTGCGTGGCAAATATGCCAGGAGCGGTACCTTATACGTCAACCATTGCATTGACAAACGTGACCTTACCCTATGTAATTAACATTGCACAAAAAGGTTGGGAAGCAGCTTGTGATTCTGATGTGTCCTTAAAGAAGGGATTGAATATTGTAAATGGAAAAATCGTTTATAAAGAAATAAGCGAAACATTCGACTTAGCCGCTTTTGAGGCTTAAGCATTTCGTTCTTCCCATTTTTTTCGAAGATCTGAAGAGATAGTACCTGTACCATCATGTCTCCATCCAGGCGGTTTGTACAGGTATTTTATTTTATTGGTAAAACTGGTTTTCGACTTAAAAAAATCTCTGAACATATAATACCATTCCGAAAAAGCCACTTTCACAGGATTGTTGGTGTCAATATTTTTCACCAATCCATAAACAGGTTTTTCTACCTCTGGCTCAAATGTTCCGAACATTCGATCCCAAATGATGAAAATGCCAGCATGATTGCGGTCTAAATACTGTGGATTTGTAGCATGATGCACACGATGGTGACTTGGTGTATTAAAAATAAATTCGAACCATTTCGGTAATTTGGTAATCAATTCGGTGTGAATCCAGTATTGATAAAGCAAACTAATTGACATTTGAACCAATATCATAATAGGGTGGAAGCCAATAATGGCCAAAGGAATCCAGAAAATAAATGAGTAGAAACTACCAGACCAAGTTTGACGCAATGCAGTGCTCAAGTTGTATTTCTGTGAAGAATGATGAACCACATGACTAGCCCAGAAAAAGCGATTTTCATGACTAATTCTATGGAACCAATAATAACAGAAGTCTTCCGCAAAAAGGATTAAAATCCACGACCACCAAACAAATTGTATGGTCGCTAAATGAAATTGATAGAAGAAGTAAAAAACCGCTAAAGTAATTCCCTTCGTAAATAATCCAATCGCCACATTCCCCAATCCCATGGCAATTGACGTTGCCGCGTCTTTGAATTCATAATGTTCCAATCGAACCTTTACCGTTAAAATAACCTCTATGATAACGGTAAGAATAAAGAAGGGGATAGCGTAATGTATTAAATTGGGTATTTCAGGAATCTCCATAAATCAAAAATTTCAGCGTCTCA
>CAYFJL010000069.1:0-14382 GCA_964343335.1 uncultured Polaribacter sp.
TTTAGACAAACTTTCAGGATACAACTCAGGAACATCTTTGGTTATTACCTTGAATTCCAAATCCAAAGTTTTAAACAGCTCTTGTCTTCTAGGTGATTTAGAAGCCAAAATAATTTCAAATTCTTCGAATTTCTGAGCTAGCATAATCAGGTATTGAAGTTCTTTTTTATACGAGCTAAATTACGCTTGGTATCTCTATCCTTGATAGATTCGCGCTTGTCATGGGTCTTTTTACCTTTCCCTAAGGCAATCTCAAGCTTGGCAAAACCATTGTCATTGATAAAGAGTCGCAAGGGCACAATCGTAGTTCCTTTTACATCCACATCTCGTTTCAACTTTTTAAGCTCTCTCTTGTTGAGTAATAATTTTCGCTCACTCTTCGGTTTGTGATTAAAATGATGACCGTGAAAATACTCTTCAATGTACATATTCACAACAAATAATTCACCGCGATCATTAAACTCACAAAAACTCTCCGTTATTCGAGCTTTGCTCAATCGGATGGACTTAATTTCAGTTCCCGTTAATTGAATACCGGCGACATATTTATCGAGAATCTCATACTCAAATCGGGCTTTTTTATTCTGAATATTTATGTTTTTCTGCATTCAACTGAAACTTTAGGCAAATATACATTTTTGAGAAGTGTTAAAGAACCGTAATTTTGCACTTATGAATAATCAACACATATTTTTATGGATCCTTCTATTGAAATTGGTTTTTACCAGTTGTACAAAGGAAAATGACTATCAAACCGCACAACAAATTATTGATAAAACTATTCTCAATTCTGGAGGAGAAATTATTGGGAATTCGAGCATTTCTTTTCAATTTAGAGATAAATATTACTCGGCAAATCGACAGAATGGAGCCTTTACTCTTACGAGATCTTATGATAGCATCAAAGATATTTTAACCAACAACAGTTTCAAGAGAATGGTCAATAATTCAGAAATAGCTTTAACGGATTCAATTGCTAATAACTATCGCAATTCCGTGAATTCGGTTCATTATTTTTCTGTCTTACCCTTCGGATTGAATGATCCAGCTGTTCAAAAGAAGCTTTTAGGTACTAAGAAAATCAAGGATAAGGAATACTACAAATTGGAGATTCGATTCGCGGAAGAGGGCGGAGGAGAAGACTTTAATGATGTGTTTATCTATTGGGTAAATAAAGAGACTTTTTATATTGATTACTTGGCTTACCAATACTTTACCGATGGTGGTGGCTTTCGATTTAGAGAATTGAAAGAGCAATGTATCATCAACGGAGTGCGGTTTGTTGATTATACTAACTTCAAACCTAGTAAACCCATTGATAATATTCAAAAGATCGATAATTATTACCTCAATGGGAATCTGAAAAGGGTTTCGGAGATTATATTAAGAAATATTGAAGTAAAGCCTAATTAGTCTTGCACCTTAATAACCTCTGAAGAGGCTTTTTTAACTGTTAATCCGCTTTTCTCGAAAGTCAAAATATAGAGACTGGCATTATCCCGATCATCCATATTTTTATAAATAGGTTTTTCGTCAACACCATTATTAACAGCTAATATTCTATTCGCAAGAGCCGGAGTCGTATTGCTATGACCTACCACCAACACCGTCTTTCCTTTCGTTTCAGCTTGAAAAATGGAATCGTAAAGGTTTCTTGGGTTATAAGTCTTAATCTCTAAGTTTTTGCTGGTAGCGGTTGGTTTCGCAGTTTGAATGGTACGATTGTAATTGGTAGAATACACGTCATCCAATTCAATATTCGAAAAATACTTCGCCCAGTTCTCGGCTCTTTTTAATCCAGCTTCGGTCAAATTCGGATTACGATTCAAGCTATCCGAACGATCTTTTTCTGCATGACGAATTAAATAATAGGTAGTAGTTTCTGTTTCTGGTGCACAAGAAGTTAGAACTACAAAAAGTACAATAAGAGCTTTGAATGGAAATCGCATGAATAATAATTTTGTGAAAGGTACAAAAAATAAAAAGTGACATTCAACATGTCACTTTTTAAATTTTAAACTAATTAATTACAATGAACTGACAATTTCACTTTGGTTTCGAAACACCAGTTGCTCATCAAAGGCATCAAGTAATATGATACTATCTGTAGTTACTTTTCCTGCCAATATTTCTTTTGACAATTGATTTAGTACTTCTTTTTGAATCACTCTTTTTACAGGTCTTGCTCCAAATTCTGGTTGGTAACCCTTTTTGGCTAAATACGCAATTGCTTCATCAGTTGCGTCAAGGGTAATATCTTGTTTTGCAACCATTTGCCGCACAATATCTAATTGTAAACTTACAATCTTAAAGATGTCATTTTTGGTCAACGGCGTAAACATGATCACATCATCAATACGATTTAAAAATTCTGGTCTTACAGACTTTTTAAGCAATCCGAGCACTTCAATCTTTGCCAATTCAGTAGCCGCATCCATATCAACGTTCTCGGCATTGAACTTCTCCTGAATAATATGACTTCCCATGTTGGAGGTCATAATAATGATGGTATTCTTAAAGTCAGCAATACGACCTTTATTGTCCGTCAATCTTCCTTCATCTAGTACTTGAAGAAGAATATTAAAGGTATCTGGATGGGCTTTTTCAATTTCGTCCAAAAGAACTACCGAATACGGCCTTCTTCGTACTGCCTCGGTTAATTGACCACCTTCATCATATCCTACATATCCCGGAGGAGCTCCTACCAATCGGCTTACCGAGTGCCTTTCTTGGTATTCACTCATATCAATTCGGGTCATGGCATTTTCATCATCAAATAGGTAATCGGCCAATGATTTTGCCAATTCGGTTTTTCCAACCCCAGTAGTACCTAGGAAAAGAAAACTTCCAATAGGCTTATTCGGATTTTGGAGTCCGGCTCTAGAACGTCTCACAGCATCCGCTACCGCCACAATTGCTTCTTCTTGCCCAACCACACGCTTGTGCAATTGTTTTTCCAACTGCAAGAGCTTTTCACGCTCAGATTGAATCATTTTAGTAACTGGAATTCCAGTCCACTTGGCAACCACTTCGGCAATATCTTCATAGGTTACTTCCTCTTTGATTAAGGAATTGGCCGCCTGATTTTCTTGTAATTCTTTCTGATATGCTTCCAAAGAAGCTTGAGCATCTTTGATTTTACCATATCGCAATTCGGCCACCTTTCCGTAATCTCCTTCTCGTTCTGCCCGTTCTGCTTCTAGTTTTAAATTCTCAATATCCAACTTTGTGTTTTGGATATTATCAACAATGTTTTTTTCAGCTTTCCATTTGGCATTCAATTCGTTACGCTCCTCTTTTAAATCGGCCAATTCTGACTTCAGAGACTTGAGTTTGGACTCATCATTTTCACGTTTGATGGCTTCAATTTCAATTTCAAGCTGCATAATTTTTCGATCTAACACATCCAATTCTTCGGGTTTCGAATTGATTTCCATTCGAAGTTTAGAGGCTGCTTCATCCATTAAATCGATGGCTTTATCAGGAAGAAAACGATTGGTGATATAGCGTTGGGATAATTCCACCGCACCAATAATCGCCTCATCTTTGATTCGAACCTTGTGGTGGGTTTCATATTTTTCTTTGATTCCTCTCAAGATGGATATGGCACTTTCTGTATCTGGTTCGTCCACCAATACTTTTTGAAAACGTCTTTCTAAAGCTTTATCCTTTTCAAAGTATTTCTGATATTCATCTAGGGTAGTGGCGCCAATGGCTCTTAGTTCACCGCGCGCCAATGCAGGTTTTAAGATATTCGCTGCATCCATAGCGCCTTGTCCACCACCAGCACCAACTAAGGTGTGGATTTCATCAATAAATAGAACAATATCCCCATTGGAGGTAGTTACCTCTTTAATCACCGCTTTTAGACGCTCTTCGAATTCTCCTTTGTATTTTGCTCCTGCAATCAATGCCCCCATATCCAACGAATAAATCAATTTATCCTTCAGGTTATCTGGCACGTCACCATCAACAATTCGATGGGCTAAACCTTCGGCAATGGCTGTTTTACCAGTCCCTGGCTCCCCAACTAGAATTGGATTGTTCTTTGTTCTTCGCGATAAGATTTGGAGCAATCGTCTAATTTCTTCATCACGACCAATCACTGGATCTAATTTACCATCCATGGCCATTTGATTCAGGTTGTTCGCGTATTTCTGAAGCGAATTATAGGTTTCTTCAGCACTTTGGGAAGTTACACGTTCCCCTTTGCGTAAATCTGTAATCGCGGCTTTTAATAGCGATTCGGTAACACCTTGGTCCTTTAAAACTTTGGCAATGGTGCTATTCGATTTAAAAATTGCCAATAATAGATGTTCAATAGAAACAAAATCATCCTTCATTTCTCTTGCTTCTAAATTCGCCTGATTAATGGTTTTACCAGCTTCTCTAGATAATAGTAAATCAGCTCCGCTAACTTTAGCAAATCGTTCTAATTCTTTACCAAGAATTGTATTAATGGCATTTTCATTAATGCCTAGCTTCTTAAATATATAAGGCAAAACATTGTTGTCAACTTCCGTCAATGCCTTGAATATATGTTCGTTCTCAATTTGTTGATGACCATATCCTTGGGCGAGCATTTGAGCTCTTTGGATGGTCTCTTGAGATTTTGTTGTATAGTTATTTATGTTCATTTCCTACAATTTTAGTTCGCTTCATAAATATCAAATGCAGTACCATGCAAAAATATGACCGAAAACGAGTCAAATTGTCGGGTGTTTTGAGTAAAAACTGTCGATTTGACTTGTAATTATCCAGTATTTTTGCGACTGAGTCCAATGAAACCCTATTAAAATGAGCGCACTTTTTACCTCGTTAACAGAAACCAATCAATTGAAAGAAATACAAGCCTTGTCAATATCAAAACCAGTATTGATATTTAAGCACTCTACCAGATGCGGCATCAGTCGAATGGTTCTTAAAAGATTCGAACAAAATGTAGCTGATTTTAAAGATCAATATGAACTTTATTATTTAGATCTATTGAACCATCGCGACCTTTCAAGTGCCATCGCAATAGAATTCAGTATCGTGCACGAATCTCCACAAATCATTGTCCTGAAGAACAGTCAAGTAGTGCATTCAGCCTCACATTATGATATTTTGGAGATAAATTTTGAAAAATTTATCTAAGGAAAGGTTGCACTCAACCTTCTTTATGTCGTATTTTTGATGCTTAATATTTTCAAGGTTGAGCGATTCAAATTTACTAGAAAAAGTTTCTGATAAGGAATTATACAACTATCAAAAGGTTGCTATTCAAGAAATTTTCACCTGCTTTAAAGACGCACCCAACAATTACCATTTACTGTTTCAATTACCTACAGGAGGAGGGAAGACGGTTATTTTCTCGGAAATAACAAGGCGTTATTTAAACGAATATAAAAAGAAGGTCCTGGTGTTGACCCACCGCATCGAATTAAGTAAGCAAACACATAAGATGCTGAAAGAATTCGGAGTTCGGAATAAAATTATCAACAGTACTGCCAAGTTGGATGATCAGAATGAATTCAACTGTTTTGTGGCCATGGTTGAAACCTTAAACAACCGTTTGATTGATGAGAAATTTGACATCACCGATATCGGACTAGTAATCGTCGATGAGGCGCATTACAACTCTTTTACGAAAATATTTAAATTCTTTAATGATTCATTTTTCCTCGGTGTAACAGCTACACCTTTAAGTTCTAACATCAAACTTCCGATGTACAAGAATTACAATGAGCTGATTGTTGGAGAATCGATCAAAGAATTGATTAAAAAAGGATATTTAGCCAAAGCAAACTTGTATTCATACAATGTTGGATTAACCTCTCTAGAAGTTGGAGCCAACGGTGATTATACCGTTAAGTCTTCTGAAGATTTGTATACCAATACCGATATGCTCTCCAAGTTGGTGTCTGCTTATGAGGAAAGAATCAAGGGCAAAAAGACCTTAATCTTTAATAACGGTATCAACACCTCCATTCAGGTGTATTACGCCTTTAAAAAGGCCGGATACCCAATTGCGCACTTAGACAATACCAATACCAAAAAGGAGCGTGAATTGATCTTAAAATGGTTCCATAAGACTCCGAATGCCATCATTACATCTGTTAGTATTTTAACAACAGGATTTGATGAACCTAGTATTGAAGCCATAATGCTGAATAGAGCGACAAAATCCTTGACCTTATACTATCAAATGATTGGAAGGGGATCTCGAATTTTTGGCCCAAAGAACAGCTTTGATGTGATTGATTTGGGGAATAACTTTTACCGTTTCGGACCATGGAGTGCTGAGTTAGACTGGCAAAAAATGTTTAAATCGCCAGATTTCTATTTGGATAGCATCTTATCTGATGAAGAAATTGAGAGCAACTTCCGTTACGAATTCACCGAAGAAATATTAGAAGAATTTGCCAACTCCGAAGATTTGACCTTCGACATGAAACAGGTATACATAAGTACCATCAGAGCGGGTGAATCTTCTAAGCGAGTACTTGAGAAATCTATTGCTCATCATGCGAAGCTTTGTGTTGAAAACAGTGAGGATGTCTTTGATGCTATCATCCTTTCAAAGTTGTTAAATGATGAAATCGATGATCGAATCAATCGATATTCAAAGTGCATTTCAAAAAGTACACACAACTTTATTACTTGGCTCAAGGACGATTATAAAAAGAAGCTCAGAACTTATCTCCGTAAGAATTTTGATGAGATCCAAAAAGAAATAAAAGCTTCTAAATAATTTCTTTTTTTGTTTATTGTATTGACGCTTTTCTTAATTTTAATTTAAAAAAAGTGAGAAGAGTAATTGTTGAATATTCGAAACTAACAAAGGATATTCTTGACTTGCTTGTCGAGAAGTATCCTTACGGATATGACTCGGAAGACATTATATCCTTTAAAAACGCCAAAGGCGAGACCGTAAAAGCGGTAGAGGTTACTACCGATGACACCGACTATCTGGTGAAGATTAGCTCGAAGTTAGAGCAAACAATGGAGGAATATCAAGATGATGAAGATTCCTTTGATAACAATGACGATTTTGATATCAACCTTCCGGACGAAATAGATGATAAATAAAAAAGGAGCTTTTCAGCTCCTTTTCTCTTTTATAATTTGGCAGGTAATACTTTCCCTGAACATTCTCCGAATCCGATTCGAACCTTATCATTTTGGCAATAGGCCCTCATGGTTACCGTATCGTTATCATTGATAAACTTACGTTGTGTGCCATCTTTTAAGGTGATTGGTTTCTGACCTTTCCAAGTCAATTCTAGCATCGATCCATAACTATCTTCCGTCGGGCCCGAAATGGTACCTGACCCCATCATGTCTCCCGATTCAACCGGACAACCATTTACCGTATGATGCGCTAATTGCTGCGCAATCGTCCAATACATATACTTAAAGTTCGACTGACAAACCACCGTTTCTGCTCCACCTTCAGGTTGAATAGCTGCCTCTAAATGAATATCGAAACTTCCTTTTCCCTTTTGTTGTAAGTAGGGAAGTGGTTTCGGATCTTGCTTCGGGTTTTCAACTCTAAATGGCTCCAAAGCATCCAAGGTTACAATCCATGGTGAAATGGTTGAAGCAAAACTCTTTCCTAAAAAAGGCCCTAATGGCACATATTCCCATGCTTGTATATCACGAGCAGACCAGTCGTTAAATTGCACCATTCCGAAGATATAGTTTTCAGCTTCTTCAATCGGAATGCGCTCACCAAGTACATTGGCATCTGTGGTAATAAAAGCCATCTCCAATTCGAAGTCCAACAATTTGGTTGGGCCGAATCCAGGTGTATTACTCCCTTCCGCAGGCCTTGTTTGTCCGACAGGTCTTCGAACTGGTGTTCCAGAAGGAATGATTGAAGAACTTCTTCCATGGTAACCAATCGGAATGTGCACCCAGTTTGGCAATAGCGCATTTTTAGGATCTCTAAACAAAGAGCCCACATTGGTCGCGTGTTCTTTACTTGCATAAAAATCGGTATAATCACCGACCGCAACAGGAAGAAGCATTTCTACTTCATCAATTCTAAAGATAATTTTATCCTTATGTGCTGGATTATCTCTAAGTTTTCCGTTTTTCACGTCAAACACATCAGCAATACGGTTTCTCACCAAACGCCATGTCTTTCTTCCATCTGCGATGAAATCGTTCAAATTGTCTTGCAAGAACATATCATCGGTAAGCGGAATGCCGTCGAAATACCCCAATTGATGAAATGCTCCTAAATCAATTGCGTAATCGCCGATTCTACTTCCTATTGTTATAATATCATCCCTAGTAATAAATACGCCGAAAGGGATATTTTGAATTGGAAAATCTGAATTTTCTTTAACAGTAAGCCATGATTTTCTCTTGGGATTATTTGCGGTAATTTCCATATGTCAATTTAAATTAGCTGTTCAAATCTAATAGATTTTTTAGAGTATTTGAATATAAAAAAGAAGAATAATTGAAATTTAACACACAATTTTTATTGATTTTTCAAAAAGCAATAATTGTTTATAATTTTGGATAAACTCTTTTTTAATCACAGATGTGAAATCCTTATTTTTGATAGCTTAAAACTAACATCAAATGCAGAGAGATACGCAGATTTTTGATTTAATCGAAAAGGAAAAGAACAGACAGATTTACGGTTTAGAATTGATCGCTTCTGAAAATTTTGCCAGTGAGCAAGTGATGGAGGCTCAAGGATCGGTGCTTACCAATAAATATGCAGAAGGATATCCGAACAAACGTTATTACGGAGGATGTGAAGTGGTAGATCAAGTTGAAACCTTGGCCATTGAAAGAGCAAAAGAGCTTTTTGGTGCCGAGTATGCCAATGTTCAACCGCATTCTGGATCCCAGGCCAATACGGCTGTCTTTGCTGCATGTTTGAATCCGGGCGATAAAATTTTAGGTTTTGATCTTTCCCATGGAGGTCACTTAACCCATGGTTCTCCTGTGAACTTCTCCGGAAAATTATACAATCCTGTTTTTTATGGTGTGGAAGAAGAAACGGGTATCTTAAACTACGATAACATCCAAGAGATTGCCCTTCGCGAAAAACCACAAATGATTATTGCTGGAGCATCTGCCTATTCTAGAGATATTGATTTCAAACGCTTTAGAGAAATTGCAGATTCTGTGGATGCACTTCTATTGGCCGACATCTCTCATCCATCTGGATTAATTGCAAAAGGAATCTTGAACGATCCATTACCTCATTGCCATATTGTAACGACAACGACTCATAAAACCTTACGAGGACCGAGAGGAGGGATGATCATGGTAGGTAAGGATTTTGAGAATCCATTCGGATTAAAATTGAAAAGTGGCAAGCTTAAGAAAATGTCAACTTTATTAAATGCTGCTGTTTTCCCAGGCAATCAAGGTGGACCCTTAGAGCACGTTATTGCGGCGAAAGCGATTGCCTTTGGTGAAGCATTGACAGACGACTTTTTACATTATCAAATCCAAGTGAAGAAAAACGCAGCTGCCATGGCTAAGGAGTTTGTATCAAAAGGATACCACCTTATTTCAGGCGGTACTGATAATCACTGTATGTTGATTGATTTGAGAAACAAGAACATTTCTGGGAAGGACGCAGAGATTGCTTTGGGTGTTGCAGACATTACTGTAAACAAAAACATGGTTCCGTTTGATGATAAATCTCCTTTTGTGACATCAGGAATTCGAATTGGAACCCCTGCCGTAACAACACGAGGACTAAAAGAAGAAGAAATGGTAACCATTGTGAATTATATTGATGAAGCCATTGTAAACGCTGCAAACGAAACCAAATTGAAAGCCATTGCAGGTAAAGTCCACGATCTCATGGGAGGTTATCCATTATTCGCACATTAAAGACGAAAAGGGCCGAAAAGGCTTACATGATAAATATCATATTAAAATCCTTCTAAAATGATTTCCTTAGCTAGGAATTTAGAAGGATTTTTTCATGGGTTCCTTATCTGTAAAAGCCATTAAAACCGCTCAAGAGCGCATCGATTTCGAGAAGAATCTCATCAATGATATTCAGGCTTTTGAGTACATGCTCAACCACAACTTATTTGAAGACAACATCAAAAGAGTAGGTGCTGAACAAGAGATATGTATCGTTGATGATAAATACCGACCCTCTCTAAACGCCCTAAACATTCTGGACAAAATAAACGATCCTCATTACACCAGTGAATTGGCATTGTTTAACCTTGAAATCAATTTAGATCCTTTTGAATTAAAAGAAAACTGCTTTTCCGAAATAGAGAATCAATTACAATCACTACTAAAAAAAGGTCGTCAAGTTGCAGAAGAGAATTACCGAGATAAGTTTATTCTCACGGGTATTTTACCGACCCTTCAGAAAAAGGACTTGGTTTTTGACAACATCACGCCTTTTCAACGGTATCGTACATTAAATGATGTCATCAAAAACATTCGAGGGGATGAGTTCAAGCTACATATTCGAGGTTTGGATGAATTGATTGTAAGTCATGAATCCATCTTATTTGAGGCTTGTAACACGAGTTTTCAAGTGCATTTGCAAGTGTCACCGAAAGATGCCATTGATAAGTTTAACTGGGCGCAAGCCATATCGGGACCCGTACTTTCAGTAATGACGAACTCACCGATGCTATTCGGAAAAGAATTATGGAGTGAAACTCGAATTGCACTTTTCAGACAAAGCATTGATCAACGGAATAACACGCATATTCTTCGTGAACAGAAACCACGGGTTAGTTTCGGTCAAAACTGGATTAAAAACTCCATCTTAGAGATTTTCACAGATGATATTGCTAGATACGCTCCCATTCTTACTACGGATTTCGAAGAGAACTCTTTCGAAAATGTAAAAAACGGCATCATGCCGAAACTTAGAGCACTTAATTTACATAACGGAACACTTTACAAGTGGAATCGATTGTGTTATGGAGTACATGAAAATGTAGCTCATTTACGTATTGAAAATCGATACATTCCGTCTGGACCAAGTGTTAAGGATGAAATTGCAAATTCTCTATTCTGGGTTGGAGTTATGGAAGGAATGCCCGAGAAATACAAAGATATTTGGAAAGTAAGTTCCTTCAATGATGCGCGAGTAAACTTCTTGAATGCAGCACGAACTGGAATTGACACCTATTTCAATTGGTTCGGTAAAGGCATATCGGCTAGAAAGTTGGTGAAAAGCAAATTGTTACCCATGGCCAAACAAGGCTTGTTGAAAAATAATATCGACGAAGCTGAAATCGATTATTACTTGGATATTATTTACAAGCGCATCGAAAACAATGCAACCGGAAGTAAATGGCTAAAAATAAGTAAGGATTTATTACGTAAAGAATGTTCCGTACACGAAACCAACCTCATACTCACCAAACAAATTATTGACAATCAAGTTTCTGGAAAACCTATTGGGGAGTGGAAGCCTGCTAGCGATTGCAAGAACGAATTGGTAGAGAAGTACAACAAATTGTACAAAGTGATGTCCACAGAACTGTTCGTTGTGAACGAAAATGACCTGGTTTCCTTAGCCGCTAAAATCATGGAATGGAAAGGTATTAATCATCTGCCTGTAGTTGATGACAAAAATAGCCTAGTTGGTATCATATTAAAAAATCAATTGACTGATTCCCATTTAGATAGTGATACCATTGCCAAAGAAATCATGAATAAAGATTTCATCGCGGCATCACCAGAAACCCTCTTGGATGAAGCCATAGAAAAATTAAAGAAAAACAAAACATCATGTCTACCCGTTATTGATAATGACATTTTGGTTGGCATATTTACGAATAATGATTTATTAAAAATCAAACGCTTGAAGGCTGAAACTTAATGAGCAAAGAGGTATTAGAAATATTGGAAGAACGAACCCAAAAATTAGATCGGGTATTGGGTAGTATCAACGGATCAAAAAAAACGCCTACTATCATTGCCTTTGGCGGAATTCATGGAAATGAATATGCAGGTATTGCCGCCATTAAACGAGTCTTTGAACGAATTCAGAGTGAATCCATTCCGTTTCATGGTAATTTTTACGGAGTTACAGGAAATGTGCAAGCTCTAACTGAAAAAGTTCGATTTGTAAATAAGGATTTGAATCGTGTCTGGAACAACGAAACATTGTTGAAAAACAAAATAAATCCACAAGAGACAGAAGATTTCGAACAAATTGAAGTCTATCAAACCATTAAGGAGATCCTTCAATCCAATGAAGGTCCGTTTTATTTTTTAGACATTCATACCACATCTTGTCACACTGATCCGTTTATAACAATTAGTGATTCCATTAATAATCGGCAGTTCTCATCAAACTTTAAGGTTCCCATAGTTTTAGGTATCGAAGAGTTCTTGGAGGGACCATTACTTACTTATATCAATGAATTCGGCCATGTAGCCTTGGGATTTGAGGCCGGACAACACGATGATCCTGTTTCAATTGACAATGCCGAAGCTTTTCTATGGTCGGCTCTGTTAGCCGCCAAATGTGTCGATAAAAATGCCTTTGACGGGATTGAAAACTTGCAAGGAAGTTTTACTTGTAAGCGAAAAATGAAATGCTTCTACGAAATCAAGTACAAGTATACCATTCAAGAGAATGAAGAGTTTTCAATCATTGGATATTATGAGAACTTTCAGAAAATTCGTAAAAATGAAAAGATAGCCTTCAGCAACAAAAAGGTGGTAAGAGCCAATCAATCCGGAAAAATATTCATGCCTTTGTATCAAAAAAAGGGAGATGATGGCTTTTTCATTGTGAGTAGAATTTCAAGCTTTTGGTTGTTATTATCAAAGTTTGTTCGAAACTTCAAAATGCACGCCCTGCTTCAATTATTTCCGGGAGTACGAGCCTCTAAAGAGGTAGATTATGCCTTGGTCGTAAATCCCAGAACGGCGAGATTTTTAGCCACTAAGATTTTTCACTTGTTTGGCTATCGCAAAAAGATTTTCCGAGAAGACAAATGGTACTTTATCCGCAGGGATCGAAAAATTAGTCGGTTTATTTAATCCTCTTCATTGGCACGATCCAAGATATTTTCCGGAATTGCCTTTTTCGCTTTGGCACCCATTTTTTTCAACTTTTCAACGCTGGTTATCAAATTACCACGTCCCTCAAAAAGCTTGTTCATGGCGTTTGAATATTCCTTTTTGGAGTCATCAATCCGTTTTCCAACACCAATTAAATCATTTAAGAGTCCGTTGAATTTGTCATAAAGCGCTCCTGCCTGCCTAGCAATCTCAATGGCATTACGTTGTTGTTTTTCATTGTTCCACATCGTATCAATGGTGCGCAAAGTTGCCAATAGGGTAGAAGGTGTTACAATTACAATATTGCGTTCAAAAGCCTTGTTGTATAAGTTGGGGTCTTCATTAGTGGCCACTGCGAATGCTGTTTCTATAGGAACAAAGAGCAACACAAAATCAGGAGATTCAATTTCATACAAATCCTCATATTTCTTTTCACTTAATTGTTCAATATGACGCTTTAAAGAATTCACATGCTCTTTTAAGAAAGTTGCCTTGGAAGCATCGTCATCATCATTGATGAATTGTTCATAGGCCGTCAGTGATACTTTGGAGTCGATAACCATCTTTTTATGATCTGGCAAATGAATCACCACATCAGGCAATACTCTTTTTCCGTCTGCTAGAGTAAAGCTCTGTTGAACAAAGTATTCGCGATCTTTTTCCAAGCCCGACTTTTCAAGGACACGCTCCAACACCAATTCACCCCAATTTCCTTGAGATTTAGAATCTCCTTTCAATGCCTTGGTTAAATTGATGGTTTCCTTACTCATTTGTTGGTTCATCTGCTTTAGATTCTCCAACTGCGTTTTTAGAGCAGATTGGAATCCAGCTCGTTTTTCATCACTATCGGTAACCTTCTTCTCAAAACTTTGAATCTTTTTTTCAAGCGGCTCAAGAATATTTTTGATATTCTCTTTGTTCTGATTGGTGAATTTGGTGGATTTTTCATCCAATATTTTATTGGCAAGATTCTCAAATTCTTTCGTAAACTTCTCTTGGAGGTTTTCGATTTCCTCTTTATTCTCCTTTAATTTTTCTTGAAGATTTCTCAATTGTTCTTCCAAAGAACTGTTCTTGGTAATTAAAGATTCTTTCTCTCTTTGAATAAATTTTAATTCTTCTTGAAGTTCACTTCTTTGCTGCGAAGATTGTTCAATATTTTGATTTAATTGAGTCAAACGCTCTTCATACCTTGAGTTGTTTTTTTGTAATTCGGCAACTTCGTTACTACCTGATAACCTGGTTAATAAACGCCCGAAAAAAAAACCTATAACCCCTCCTAAAACTAGGATTAATAAGTAAACTAGGATTTCATTCATCATCTAAAATTAAGTCCTTAAATTTACAATTTTATATAGAGAATGA
>CAYFJL010000070.1:0-14325 GCA_964343335.1 uncultured Polaribacter sp.
ACAAATATATAATGTGAAATTAATGAACATTATATCAAACATTGGATATATGACTGTCTTTAATGATTCAAATAGTTTTTCAGATTCTTCTATATTTAGAAAATCCTGTATTTCCTTTTTAAATGTTTTTGCCTTTTCAGTATCGAATTGACCAATCCAATTGCTAAGTGCAATCATTTGAGTTCTTAAGATTGAATTAAAATCTTTAGGCAACTCTAGTTTAAAATTTTTGAGTTCATTAATTTCATTTATATAGTAGTCTAGGTCTTCACTAGTAATATTGATTAAATCGCAATTTCGTAAACTATCTATAAATGATATGCTTTTTTTAATTGAGTCGTGACGTATTTTTAATTGTTTTGGTGATAATAACTCTAAGTTTTTATGAATTTCAATCTGTTTAAACAACTCAATTGATTCCAAAATATTTTTTTCTTGCTTAACAATTGCTTTCCTATAAATTTTAGTTTGGTCGTGCTGTATAGTTTTGAGTTCTGTTTCAGTGAGTATTTCAGAAATTAATGCAAAAGCCTTATTTGCCTTTTCTGTCGTTTGCTGAAACAAAAAATAAGAATTTCTATAATGTCCATTTTCGTGAAGGATTTTGGAAGAGTTCAAATCACTTTTTGAAAGGTCAATCCATACTTTTATTGTGCTATACATTCTTTTTTATACGTAGCAAGATAGGAATCTTTAATGCTTTTGAAGGAAGTTTCGGCAACATGGGTGTAATCATTTCTATTTTAAAATAAATGGAAATGCCATAAAAAAACCTCAATCCATGGCAAGATTGAGGTTCTTTTAATTTAAAATAGGGGTGCTTATTTGTTCTTCAATAGTTGTTCCAAATAACTGACCTTATCTTTTTCTGCTTGAACAAGACGTTCATAAAGTTTTTTATTCTCCTCATAAGCTTCGACCAATTTATCCAAAGGGTTGAAAGTACAAGTATTGTTGTGGCCAAAGTTACTGCTTGACACCTTATCATTAAAGGTGTTGAAATAGTTAATCATTGATTCCTCCGAAAAATTCTCAATCGCCTCCTTGGTCACACCCAATGCCTTGGCGATCTCCTCCAACTTGGCATCGTCCACCTTCTCGCTGTTCTCAATGTTGGAAACGGCCTGTTGGCTGATACCCAGTTCCTCGGCAAGGGTCTCCTGTTTCATGCCCCGTAGTTCGCGGATGCGGCCTATCTTTCTTCCTATGTGGTTTTTGGTCTTGGTCTCCATACCTCAAATATAGGGTGTTTCGCACAATAATCCGATGGTAAAATACAAAACTGGTTCAATAAAATACAAACGTCCATGGTGGGATACTTGGAAATGTGGCCTTAATATGATCGTTGATTCTCGAACCCTTTAAAACACGTTCCCATGACACATTACACGAACATACTGGAAAACTTTGAAAGAGCGGAAGAGCTGTCCGAACTGCTCAATGGCATCCTGAACATCATTACCATAGACAGGGCCTTCCTGTCCAGAAAACAAAATGAGGGAAATACCGAATATTATTTCCTGACCCTTTTCGTGGACGTCAACAATGACCCGTTGCCCAACGAAATCCGTTCACTAGTTGCAAAGAAAGCAAAGAAGCACCCCGATTTCAGGATAAGGGTCTACACGGAGAGCCAATCCGAAACCGGCCTTGAAAGGGGTTCGCTCTATTTCCTGGAACATTGCTGTCTCGGGGAAAACATCTTCGCCCATCCCGAAGGGGAGAACATTATGGATTTTTCGACCATGGCATACCGGAACCTCATGAAGCGGGCTTCCCGCTATTACAAATCTGAAATAGCAAAAGTAAATGCCTTTGCCAATATTGCGGAGATACTTATAAAGGAAGGGGATTATGCCATTGCCACCTTCAACATGCACCAGGCCTTTGAGCTTGCGTTCAGGTTCATCGAACAGATGTGCATCGGAAAGGGCATGGTGACCCATAGCATCATCAGCCACATCAATTACTGCAAACACTACTTTCCCACCCTCCAACCCTTTGTGGAACCTTCCGGAACGGAAAACAATGAACTTTTGCTCCTATTGGAACATGCCTATAGCGTTGCCCGTTACGGTACCGAGTTCGAGATTACAAAGCTACAGACCAAGGCCATCCAAAAACAAATGAAGGATTTCATCAAAGAAGTAGAGTCCATTTTCCAAAGGCATCTTGATGAGTGCAAGGCCCAAATCGATGGAATCGGAAAGGATTCTAAGAAAGCTTTCCCGAAGGTAACGGAGAACATAGAAAACAATGATAAAGAATCATTTTTTAATGAGTTAAAAGAACTGGAAAAAATGCATTTCCATGCCCTGAAGCCCTATCTCCCTGAAAAGGGATTGTACGGCATCCAACTTATAACCGAGGGGTATGAGGAAACCTCCTTTATGATGTCCAATTTGATCAAGGTCTGTATCGTGGCTTTGGAAAATGAATATATCCCTACGCGAGCAGTTGCCCGACCCCACCACAATGTAAGTGAGGTGCTTGGATATATCCTAGATCTGATCCCCCATGAGGAAATGGAGTTCCTGGACACGGTCAGAAAACTGCTTTCGGAACAAAAGACAACCACAGCGCAATAAATCCATTCACATGAAATCAAAGAAGAAAAGGTTAAGGATCTTGGAGGATATCCAACAGCTCAGGAACAATCTTTCGGGACTGTTGGGAAACAAAAAGGCCAATGACCAGAAGGGAAATTATGTGACCTTCGAGGTCAGGGACAACAACCAAAAGTAATTTCAGATCATGACAACGGTATGTCAGGAGTCTTGAATTTTTTTTCTTTTTCAGCCAAATACTCCTGTAATATGAGCGTATGAGGATTAAACTTTAATTTTGTTTGATGAATTTTCAGGATTCTGTCCAACCGAAACATTCTGTGTTTGCAGTTGGGTTAAAATTGCAGCCAGTCTTGAAATTCTCATAATGTCATTATCTTTCATTGTAGGTGTGACGTTTTATTTTTTTGGCGTTACCGCTAACGGTCTCGGCTCGTATGTTTACGAGCGTATTATCTATTATTTATACATATAGTAGTTTCACTATAATTAATAAGAGCTAGAATAGAAGGGACAGCGAGGTCTCGGCTAGATATGGAAACGCCGCACCTAGTATAGCACTCTCGCCGGATTAAATTAAGCACCTTCCATCATAATACAAAAATCTGACTTTCAAATCACTAAAACCAAATATTGCATGGCTCGAATATTCCGTTTTCGGAGGTCACAACCATCCGGTTCATCCAACTGGTGAACATTCTTTAAAGATTTACATATTTTTTAACTCAAATAGTTTTGTTTTTAGTAAGCTCATTTAACGTTTTTAACCCTTTTACCGACACCAACCTATGCAAAAACAATGAGTTTAAAAACTTAAGTACATTTTGGTTTATTTCTGGATTGACGAATCCATCCAGAAAAATAATTTTAGAAATATCATTAAAAGATTCACAAAATTCTTCTGTGTTTATATCCATTTTATAAAATCCTTCTTCTTTGCCCTTGCTGATATTTTCTATAAGAAAATGGGTTATTATAGTGTTTTTGTGTTTTATAACTTCTAAGAAAATTGTTGGGTAGTATTTTTTTAATTCCTTACCAAAGGAAGCAGATATCTTAAAGGAAAGCTCTTTTATATAGTCAAAAAAAAGTATTAATTCTTTTAATGCGTTCTCGCTTACTTGTTTATTTTTAAAAATTTCTTCTTTTAGTTCTTTTAGCTGCACTCCTATAACTTGATGTACTAAATCATCTTTATTTTCAAAATATTTATAAATTGTTTTTTTAGATACTCCACATTTTTTTGCAATATCATCCATTGAGATATTTTGAATTCCATAATTGAAAAACATATTGGCAGACCGTTCTAAAATGATATTTTTACTATTGTTTCGCATAATGAAAATTTAAAAAACGGATATTTTTTACCATTGTATGTGCTTTTAAGGTTACTCTGTATTTATTTAAAATCTCCAATTACTTTTTTATAATTGGCTTTACTTATTCTATGATTCGCCTTAGCATCGCTAACGTCTGAATGGGCTTTCTGCCAAAGTACCTGGGCTTCTAAAACATCTTTTCCGGTTACGGTTCCTGCATCGAATCTATCTTGATTTAATCTTAAATTTTCGTCGGCTTGTTGCAATGATTCTGTGGAGATGTCAACTTTTTGTATGGACTGTTGAAGCTCTAAATAGGCATTTTGAATTTGAAGTGCCACCAATTCTTCTGTCTCTTCCAATTCTAATTTTTGTGCTTCAATTTTGAAGTCTTGCTCCTTCACTTTTTGCTTTCTGCTTCCCCAATCAAATATGGGTATATTGACATTCAACAAGCCGTAATAAGAGGTCAAATCATCACTTCCGTCCGTGAAATTAACTTGTTTACCGTTGGCATAGACTCCACTTACATTCAGTCCAATTGTCGGCTTTCTGTCTGCTTCTAAAACTTTAGATTGTAATTCTTCAATTTCAATAGCGCTTTTAAGCATTTTTACTTCGGGTCTATTCACAATAGCCATTGATGGCGACACCTCTTCCAATAAAACAACATCATTACCAATAGTATCTTTTACAAAAAAATCGATGTTGGACATACCGGTTAATTGTGCCATCTTAAGCTTTAGCAGTTTTAGCCCATCGTTTGCCTTTGTTAAATCCAGTTCTGCTTGGTTCAGTTGCACTTGAACACGCAAAACATCGTTCTTATATATAATGCCAGCATTGTATGAATTGGTTAAATCTTTTAATAGTTCTGTTAATAGCGCTATATATGTATTAGCCAGTTCAACTTTACTTTTTACATTTATTAGTTGCCAATACGTTGTTTCAACCTCCAAAAGCACTTCGCTATCGGTTAATTCTTTTTGTGAAGTATACAAATCCACTGCTGTAGCACTCATTTTTTTAGCCGTGTTTATTTTGCCACCTGCATAAATTACTTGGGTTACGCCTAAAGATGCATTGGCAAAAAACTCTGGTAGTAGTGTATTTAATGGGTCTCCAACATGAACTCCCATAGCACTTGCCTCCACAAAGGGTTTATTTGATGCATAAACCGATGCCTTTTTAGCCTTGCTGGCTTCAATAGTTTTATCTGCTTTTTTAATTTTTTTATTATTGGATAAGGCCATTGATTTTGCTTCTTCTATACTCAATAACCGATCTTGGGCTATGGCTTGCTGAAAAGAGGCAAAAACCAGCAAAAAAACTACCGATAGCGTATATTTATATGTACTCATAATTCATTTTATTTTTTTCCAAAAGAACTATAGAAACTACTGCCTATTCAAAAAGGGGGATTATTTGATTAGATTAATTGCGATTAATCTTTTTAAACAGTAGCTCTATAGTCTTTCTTTTTATTTCTTGATTCGTTTTTTTAGTTTATGCTTCATCACTTCCAATTTGCGAAGTGTTCTATTTTTCTTTTTAGGCTTATACAAAATGGGTTCAAATACTTCTGCATTAGGATGAGGGTGTGCTTCATCTGGTTGTGGGTTGACAAATTTGTAATAAAGGATGGGCACTATAAATAAGGTCAACACCATGGAAACTATTAAACCAACGGCTAGCACACTTCCCAAAGGTGCCCATAATGGTGATTTGCCTATAATCATAGGTACAACGCCTATTGCTGCTGCTGCAGATGTTAAAAAGATGGGACGCATTCGTCTTTTACCTGATGCTTTAGCTGCTGCTTTTACGGTATAACCATGTACCAACACCAACTCATCTGCATAATCCACCAAAATAATTCCGTTTCTCACTACAATCCCTATGAGACTGATAATTCCCATAAATGCTGTAAAACCAATGGGGTTACCTGTAAATAATAGCCCTAAGAACGCTCCTAATAAACTCAATGGAAATGTTGCCAGCACAATCAATACTTTGGTAAAATCTTTAAATTGAAATAAGAGCACTAAAAAGATGAGTATTAAACTTATGCCCAAAGAAGCCATCATATGGGGTGCGGTTTCATTGGTACTTTCATACTCCCCTCCATAGTTAATTGAAATTCCATCTGGCAATGCCAATGCATCAATTTGAGGCATGATTTCATTTTGTATGGTAGCTGCCTTTATACCCAATTGAGCTTCTGTGCGAACTGTTAATGTCCTTAAGCCATTTCTATGTGTTATGGCTCCTGTATGCCATTCAGGAGTAATGTCTGCCACCTCTTTTAAAGTCACTTTTGTCCCAAATACCGTAGGTATGTTTAAAGCTGCCAAATCGTTAAAATTCTCCCGATTTTCTGCGTCCAAACGCAAGAGAATATCTATAGCTTTATCTCCTTCATATAATGTAGATACAGGATACCCTTTTAAGCCCGCTCCCAAAGTTTGAGAAACCATAGCATTTGTTACTCCTAAACGATTTGCCTTATCGTCGTTTAGATTTACTTTTACGCCATAATAATCATCTTGATAGGATGTTCTTACCCAATTTGTGCCGGGCGTCTTTTCTAAAATTGTTGTTACTTGCTCCGCTACTTGTTTTTGCTTGTTTAAATCCGCACCCACAATTCTTACTTCAATAGGTGCAGGGGTGTCTTTCATGGACAGTTGTCTTATACGTATATAACCATCCGGAACAAAGCCCTCGAATTTTTTAATGTACGCATCTACCAATTCTTGTGTAGCTTCTTTACCGCTTGTGGTTATAAATATTTGGGCAAAGTTTTTTCGGGGAAATTCTGGCGCATACGTAGAATGAAATCTTGGGGAACTGGTACCCACAAAACTTGCCACACCTAAAACCCTTTCGTCTTTTTCTATTTCATTCTCAAGACGTTTTACTACATCTTCAGTTTGATTTAAATTTCCTCCATTAGGTAACCAAACTTCTATATTAAACTGGTTTCTTTCGGTATTGGGGAACAATTCCTGGTCCAAGCCCATGGCTACTATAATTGCCAATACCACCGATAAAAAACCAATAAATAAGGTGGCCTTTGGCCATTTAAAACTATAATCTAAAGCATTGTTAAATACATGTTGTAACCTGTCTAACATGCTTTTTTTATTTCCATCACTTACCTTATGTTTTAATCCTTTTTTAATAAAGACATAACACATATAGGGCGTTAGCAATAAGGCGACTAACAATGATGCAAATAGCGCAACTGCTACAGCTATGGGTAAGGCTTGTATAAACTCTTTAGCTAAGCCATTTAAGAAAAAAGCCAAGGGTAAAAAAGCAAAAATAATGGCCATTGTTGCGGTAAAAATTGGCACCATTAATTGTGTGGCACTTTGCCAGGCAGCTGTCCATCGGTCTTCTCCCTCATCCAATTTTTCTATATAATTATCTACAACTACAATGGCATTATCTACCACCATACCCAATACTATGATTAAAGCCGCCAATGTTACCTGATGAATTTCTGTACCAATAACATTTAAAGCTCCAAATGTTATAACAATAGCTATAGGGCATGCCACCGCAGAAACTATCGCTACCCTAAATGGCAACAATAGAATGACTACAATAATTACGGCCACGATTGCTATAACAAATTCCAGCATGAAGTGGCTAATACTCCCTTTTACCACGGTAGGCTGATCTACAATGGTAGCCACCTGGACATCTTGGGGTAATTGCTTTTTTACTTCATCGATTTTTTCTGATATTTTCTCTCCAAATTGAACGATGTTATTACCTGGTTGCATCTCTACCGTCAGCATCATTACTTTTTGATCACCTACTTTTATATAGCTTGACACTTCCTCGTAACGACGTTCAATAGATGCCACATCTTTTAAGCGAACTACTTTACCATCTGGACTGCTGTATACAATTTGATTGCCTAAATCAGCTTCATTCTTATATTGATTTTTTGCAAAAACAGATACTTCAGCATTTTCTAACGTAATTCCTCCTGAATAACCGGTATTATTTTGCCCTTGGATAACTTGGGCAATCGTTGAAAAATCGAAACCGTACTGTTTCATTTTTTCATCTTGAACCGTTACATAAATTTGTTGTTTTTGACCCCCGTAGCGCTTTATTTTTGAGGTTTCGTTAATTGTTTTTAAACCATCTTCTAATTCATCCAAATAGGTTTCAATTTCCGCATAACTACGTCCAGGTGCGGAAACGGTTATCATTTGTGCAACCACATCACCAAAGTCACTATTAACAATAGGACCTATCATACCTTGTGGCAAGGTGTAATTTTGCCTAAATGTAGTATTTAAACCATGTTGTAAAGTCGCCCAAAAACCATCAGTATCTTTTACATTTTCATTTAATTCTACCGTAATAACAACTTGTCCTTCTTTGGTTTCCGAGATTGTTTTTTCCTTTCTAACCTCCTCAAAACCAAATAAAAACTGCTCTATCTGATTGGTTAATTGTTGTTCTACCTGTAACTCATCTGCACCAGGATATGCGGCTATTACCAAACCTTTACGAACGGTAATTAACGGGTCTTCACTTCGAGCCATAGTAGCCAAAGAATATATCCCCAAAATCATTAACAATAGGGTAAGTACAATGGTTACCTGACGGTATTTCATTGCAGCCTCTATAAAGTTTATTTTTACTTTTTTCATCATCTTATTCAGTTCTTTTATAGAGACACTGTTTGCCCGTCTTTTAAATTTTTGTTTCCTGCAATTACAACGGCATCACCAATTGACAAGCCATTGGTTACGATGACTTCATTTCCTTTAAAACTCCCTAGGGATACTCTTTTTTTAATGGCTTTATTTTCTTTGACGACAAATACATACAGGATATCGTTGGCATCTCTTACCACACTTTCTGAAGGAACTGTAATAACATTTACGGTGTTACCGGTATTGATTTTTAGTTTACTAATCATTCCCGGTAATAGTTTATCGTCTTTATTGTCAAGACGAACTTTTACATTAAAAGTTCTGGTTATAGCATCTGCACTTGGATTTATAATAGCTACTTTACCATTGAAAGTTTCATTTAATGAAGCGATTTCAACCTCAGCATCTGTACCCATTTTAAGTTTGGATATTTCAGATTCAGCAATAGAGGCCTTAGCATATACTTTATCTGTTTTCATTACCGTAAAAGCAGGAACGCCAGGGGCTGCCGTGGCTCCCATTTCTGTCATTTTAGCTGTAATAATCCCAGAGAAAGGGGCGTAAAGCTTAGTGTCTGTTAAATTTTTTGCGGCTAAATTTTTGTTTGCGTTAGCTTGAGCTACAGCTACTTTAACCGCAATAAAATCGCGTTCGGGCAAACTACCTTTTTCATATAAACCACTTAATCTTTTGAAGTTGTCATTTGCTTGTTCCAAGCCGGCATTTGCTATATCGAATGCATTTTTATAGGTAGTTTGGTCTATAGATGCCAGTAACTGCCCTCTTTTTACTTTTTGCCCTTCTTGAACATTAACTTTTGAAATCCTGCCCGGAACGGAGAAGCCCAAAGACACGGTATTGTCCGCTTCAATGGTTCCACTATAGGTTAGGGATTCCTTTTCTTCTGTTGCCTTAATTTTTTTAACAGTGACCTTTGGAATCGCAACTTCTTTTACAGTTTCCTTTTTTTCTGAACAACCTATTACTAATAAAGCCAAAGTTGTTAAGGTGATAATTTGCTTCATATTTACTGCTATAATTTTATAATAATAGGGGACAAAATTCCTACTATTGCTATAATTACAACAGGTCTACAAAAGGAAAGTATTGGTCAAAATCGGTTATTTTATAGTAAAAAAACAAGAAAAAAGCTAAAAGATATGGGCTATAAAGTATGTTTATTGGTCTAAACCTAACTTTTTAAACTTAATTTTCCTGAACTTTGAAGGCGAATGACCAGTATGCTTTTTGAAATATTTACCAAAGAAGGATTGGTCGCTGAATTGAAGTTCGTCCGCAACTTCTGAAATGGACAGGGTTTGATTTTTTAAGAGTAGTTTGGACTCCATTATTACTGCCTCATCAATTAACTGTCCTGCTGTTTTTTTTGAAACAGTTTTTAAAACCTTAGATAAATATCCAGGTGTTAAACATAAAATATCCGCGTAAAATTGAACCGTTCGTTCTTGCTTAAAATTTTCGTTTAACAGTTTCAAAAAACGAAGGGCCAGCTTTTCTTGCCTGGTTAAATCTGCCTCTAAATTAGGAAACTTGATCTTTAACAATGAAGCATATTGATACACTAATAAGTTAAAACAGTGCGTTATTATTTCACTATTATATGGGTTGTTTTTTCCAAGTCGATTATTTTTTCTTTCCAAAAATTTTGAAACAGAAATAAACGTTTGTAAATCCTCCTTGGACAATTTTAATTTAGGAATACTATTGGCTGTAAAAATATCTAAAGTATCAATGTCATTTTTACCAATAGCGCCTCTCAACACAAAATCAACATTAAAATTAATGATGACGATTTCAAGGTTTTTACTCATTTCTTGAACATGAGTGACCGTTTGTGGATTTACGACTATTATCTCAGCATTTTTTATAGTATATCCCAATAAATTAAATTGGATTTTCAAACTTCCTTTAACCACCAATAAAAAAGCATACGAATTTCCTCTAAAAGGATAACTTATAGGGATTTCTTTAAACTTATTTTTTGATAAATGAACATGTAATCCATTTTCTTCCTGTGGTATATCTCCAATGATTCCCACCAAGTCATCTATTGTAAGGGTTTTTATTGAAGATTGTGGATTCATTTTAAGTGGGTTTTGTAACCAAATATAGGGTATTACTTTAGTTTGATTTAGAACGAATCTTTTAATACTGTGTGAAAAGGGGAATCATATTATTTTATACATTTACATAGTGGAAACGCCGGACCTACTATATTACTCTCCCCGGATAAATTGAGCACCTTCTATCACAACACAAAAATCTGAATTTCAAATCATTACCACCAAATATTGAATGGCTCAAATTTTCGCTTTTTGGTGGCCTCAACCATCCGGCTCATCCAGGAATGTCACAGTATAGGAGTATGAAAAAAAAGTGTGTTTGTTCCCAATTTGATATCAACATCCTCTGGATCGCTACCAAAAAGATTACTCCATTCCGTTAAATTGGTTGTTTCCCTACAAGAAGCCATTGTGTTTTGGTCATGGAAGGCGGCGCCCTGTCAGGCGCTCTTTTGTGGAAAGGGAAAAAGAATAAAGGATCGGAAATCTCTTAGGATTTCCAATGTTCCTAATCGTATAATCTCAATTACTTAATATTGAATTACATTTGGGTATCATGTTCTTGGGCCATTTTAACCCTTGAAAAAAAAGGATATGCAGCGGTCAGGATGGGATTTAGGTGTCAATACGGTGCAGGGCTAAGTACAAATGTATGATCATTTATATAATCATGTGCTCCAAGGAAAGCATGAGGACCTCATATCAAAAGAGGTCTTTCTTAAACTCCATAATTTACTTCACGTGGGTGAATCTCTCAGAAGGTATTCTTTTGAGGATGAAAACCTGCCAATGAAAATGTTTGTAAGGTCTTCGGTCTGTGGAACACCTTATACTGGATTTACCGTGAGGAAAAATATAAGAACAGATGTAAGGGCAGCAAGGAAAACAAGAGTTTCAAAAAGCTCCATGAAGAGTTTTTGAATTTGTTGGGCAATTATACCTTAGCTGACAAAAGTATATCGAACCCCTGACGGATATTATCCACGACACATTGATCGATAAAAACCAAGAAACACTCCAGGACCAAAAGCGGTTGACCTGTGAATTGGCAAAGCTCGAAGAACAGATAAACACTTTGGAAAGAAGGTATGTGGTACTGAACAAGATTACAAGGTAACAGTACGACCTTTTTATGCCGGAACTTAAGACAAAGCAAAGGGAATTGGAGGCAAGATTGAGCAATGAGGGAATAAATAGTTCAAACTTCAAAAAATCGGTGAAAATGACGCTTGATTATGCTTGTAACTTACGGTAATTGTGTAAGTTAGGGGATTTGGAAACTTAACGGGTCATCCAATATATGGTCTTCCCAGACGGATTTAGGTATGATTTCAAAAATAAGCTGGTTCAAACTTTTCGGGTCAATGAGATATTTGGTGCAATCCGTTCGTTTTCAGGCAATTTGAAGGAAATAAAAAAATGGGACTCCCTACTCGATTTGTAGAAAATACCATTTAGTGACCTCGACAGTATTTAAACCTACTTCCTCAATCACCCTATTTTATGGGTTTTAACCTTGCTTTAAAAATCTGTTGACCGAATTTTTGACGGTCCATTTGATTGCAAATGATACCATTAGACTTTCAAAGAATAAAAATAATGAATCTACTATACTTTTCCTATAACCCGCTCAGCACATTCCCTTCCATTTCGTTGTACTTCATTCCAGGAAAAGAGCTTCACTAAAAATCTTAGACACAATCCCCGTTTTTAGCTTTCCATTCCGCTAGCCCTTCCCGCCCTGAAAAATCTCAGACTGGGAAGGAACGCTTCATTTTCGAGCTAAAAAGAGGATTGAGTCCGCTTCCCAACGGAAAACCGAAGCACTGTCTTACACATTTTAAGGGGTTTATAATGGATAAAGCCTTTGTTGCTTTTCGGGGCATCGAAAAGCAGGCAGGACATAACCAATTCTAATTTAAACCCTATTTGCCGCACGCGCTTAACTTCCCGTACGCTTCCTTGCAAATGGTCTAAAAGAATTGTTAATGCCCCTATGGAACTTGTCAAGACCAAGACAGGTTCTGGCAAAAAACAAGGTTTCTACTTCCTTGAAATCCCAAGGGATTTACTACGTCGCAGACACTCCTGATTTTTCACCGAAAGTCTTGACAAAACCCACTTTATCCATTGTGCTACGCACGAATGAAATCAAACAAACACCCCTTAAAATTTAATCACAATTGAAAAGGGAAATTATTAATCTTTTAAATCTTTAAGTTATGAGTACTATTAAAAATCATGTACAGTTAATCGGGAACGTTGGACAAGAACCGACCATTACGAACCTTGAAAGCGGAAAGAAAGTAGCTCGCTTTTCATTGGCGACCAATGAGTATTACAAGGATGGCAAAGGCGAAAAGCAAACGGACACCAATTGGCATACCATTGTCGCTTGGGGAAAGACCGCCGAAATTGTTGAAAAATATGTCGAAAAAGGCAAGGAAGTGGGCATCATGGGGAAATTGAAAACTAGAACCTACACCACCGATGATGGCAACCAACGCTACGTAACCGAAGTGGTAGCCGATGAAGTCCTATTGTTGGGAAGCAAAGGCGACAAGTAACATCAAAAAAGAAAGAGGGCACTTAAACCAGTTTTCAATTAGTGTGTGCCCTCTTTTCATTATCCAAATATAAAATTTTAGAACAATGAACACATAAGTTAACAAAATCCAAGCGGAACTGCGATACTTTACGGGAACGGAAATGTACTATTTCATTCCGCTATTAAGAACCCGATACACGGACGGGCTGAAATATTTGGCGAGCGTGGCGGACTGCTATTGGTTGATTACCGATGCATCCGTGATTGCCAAAAGTTTGAAGCACCGAAGCCGATGGGTAACCATAGACTTCAAACGCTTGTCAATGGAAAAACAGGAAACTTCAGGCTATGAAGCCGAAATCACTTACAGCGATGGAAATGACAACGTATTGGAAAGGCACGGTTATGGCGTTACCGATTTTCCGTTGGACGAACTGCGGTTGTTCTTCGTAAACGATACGCTGATGTTACCAAGCTAATATTAAAATTGGGATGTTATGATTTATCTGAATTTTACCGATTTGAGCGAAGAGACCCAAGAGCGGTTGCTTGCCGATTCCAAGGAAGATGTGAAAAGGAAATACGGCAAGGATTTGATGGACTACGCCACCAAGCACCATACCAATTTGGACAGGATGCTTGACGAGGAAGCCATACGGAACCTCTATTCCTATACCTTTGTATTCAATATTTGAAACACCAAATAACACCAAACAAGCCCTTATTAAATGAGGGCTTTTTCTATGCCCAAAAGGTTGAAAACAGTATCTTTACTTCGCTGAAATTCAGCACCAAAATTTTAAACGGGATTATCCAATTTTTGACTTTCGCCGATAATCCTGTACATCGAAAAATAGCATATCGGAAAATTATTTTCCCTGAAATGGCAATCTGGGCAGGAAGCAGATTGTATGGAATTTTGTCCCGCGAGCGGGACGAAATGGAATAGCAAGAGGGTGATGCGCAGATTGCGCCATCACGTTTGTTTTTGGGTATTCAACACGTTGAAAACCAGTCAATTGAATAGATTTTGGAATACCCTGAAAAAACAGGGGCTACAGTAGACTTTTCCGAAATCTACAGTAAACCCTTTGGGAGACCCTGTAAACACTGGAAATTTTT
>CAYFJL010000071.1:0-14316 GCA_964343335.1 uncultured Polaribacter sp.
AATACACCGATGTTTGTATTATGGGCATCGGAACCAATATTCTAGGCTATGCTAATGAAGAAGTGGACAACGCTGTAAGGGAAGTAATAAACAAGAGCAATATGTCAACCTTCAATGCTCCAGAAGAAGTGTACTTGGCAGAGCGTTTGATAGACTTACATCCTTGGGCGGATATGGCAAGATTTGCACGAAGCGGGGGAGAAGCAAATGCTATAGCCGTAAGAATCGCAAGAGCAGCAACAGGAAAGGACAAAGTAGCGATTTGTGGCTACCATGGGTGGCACGATTGGTATATTTCCACCAATATAGGTACTGGCGATGGTTTGGGAAACCATCTTTTGCCAGGATTGGAACCTGCCGGGGTGCCTAAAGGACTCGAAGGCACCACAATACCTTTTTCCTATAACGATATCGAAGGGCTCGAAAAAATTATAAATGAGAACAGGGATTTAGGAGCTGTAAAGATGGAAGTGTCTAGAAACTTTGGCCCAAAAAATGGCTTTTTAGAACGTGTCAGGCAACTTTGCACCGACAACGGCATAGTGTTAATTTTTGATGAATGCACATCAGGGTTTAGGCAAACTTTTGGGGGACTTCATAAAATATACGATGTTCAACCAGATATGTGCATGTTTGGTAAGGCTTTAGGGAACGGATATGCCGTAACCGGTGTTCTAGGAAGACAAGATGTAATGCAAGCGGCGCAAAAAACCTTTATAAGCAGTACTTTTTGGACGGAGCGTATCGGATCTGTTGCTGCTTTAAAAACATTGGAGGTAATGGAGCGCACAAAATCATGGGATACGATTACCGAAACAGGAAGACAAATAGGTGAAAACTGGGAAAGAATGGCAAAAACCCATGATTTGGAAATACAAGTTTCAGGCTTGCCGGCTTTAATCTCTTTCACCTTTAAAAGCGATAACCATTTAGCATATAAAACTTTCATTACACAGGAAATGCTTAAACAGGGTTTCATTGGTGCTACCAGTGTTTATGTAAGTATTGCCCACACCAAAAAGATTGTTGACGACTATTTTGATATCCTGGATGGTATTTTTAAGAAGATTTCCAAATGCGAACAAAAGGAGCTTGATATCAAAGAATTATTGGAATCCCCCATCTGTCATGGAGGTTTTAAAAGATTAAATTAAAATGTGGTCGGATAGAAAGTATACTGTTCTTGAACAACAGGTGTTTGAACAAAAACCGTATTCCATTGTGCCTATTCGGTATGAGGACAGGATTGAGATAATGAAGTGGAGGAATGAACAGATTTATCATTTGAGACAAAACAGACCGTTAACAATTGAAGACCAAAACACTTATTTTAATACGGTTGTTTATGATGGATTCAGGGATAATAACCCCAAGCAAATTCTTTTTTCCTATATGGAAACTGATAAATGCATAGGTTATGGGGGGTTGGTGCATATCAATTGGAAGGACAAAAATGCCGAAGTATCTTTTATAATGGATACCAAATTGGAGGAAAAATATTTTCAAAAACATTGGCTAACTTTTTTATCCCTAATTGAAGATGTTGCTTTTATGGAGTTAAAACTGCATAAAATATTCGTTTATGCATTTGATCTGAGACCACACCTTTATGAAGCCCTTGAGAAAGCGCGTTATTTTATGGATGCCCGTTTAGCCGAACATTGCTTTTTTAATGGAGCCTATAAAGATGTTATTATATATTCAAAAATCAACGACAAATGAGAATTGGATTAATGGTAAGTGGAGGCTTAGGATTGTTAACACTAAGGGATTTATACGCCGATCAAAATTTGATTTTTGTTATGACGGATCGGAGGTCGACCGAGATAATCGAATATTGTGAAGATAAAGGGTTGGAGTGCTATGTTGGAAACCCTAGAAACGAGGGTGGCAGGCGATTTGTAGACAAACAGGAAATAGATGTGCTCATCTCTGTGAATTATCAATTTTTGATAGAATCCAATTTGATAAACCTTCCCAAAAAACATGCTTTTAATCTACACGGCTCATTGCTTCCAAAATATAGGGGCAGAACGCCACATGTATGGGCCATAATAAATGGAGAAAAGGAAACAGGAATAACAGCGCATCTAATTGATGACGGTTGTGATACCGGAAAAATAATCGAGCAGATAAAGATACCTATAGAATGGACCGATACTGGTGCTACAATGCTTCAAAAGTTCAGCAATGAATATCCCCGTTTGGTACGTTCAGTCCTAAGGGATATAGATAGTGAAACGATTAAGCCAATGCCACAGGACAATACAAAAGGAACATACTTTGGCAAACGAACCCCAGAGGATGGATTGATAAATTGGGATTGGTCAAAAGAGAGAATTTATAATTGGATAAGAGCACAAGCACCTCCGTACCCTGGTGCTTTCACAGTTTTGGACGGAAAGAAAATTACCATAAAATCGTCAGGTTTCAGCGACTTAGGGTTCCATTACGAAGTCAAAAATGGAACTTTGCTCTCGGTTAGTCCGCTAACAGTGAAAACGTGCAATGGCGCATTGGAGATTGAACTGTTAAATCCAGAAGATTCTTTATGGATGGAATCAAAAATGATTTTCGGGAACTAAAAAAACAGTTATGAAAATAGATGAATTTAAAATAGACGCCACCTCTCCTTGTTTTATAATTGCTGAGTTGTCAGCAAATCATAATGGGGACATCGATATTGCCAAGGAAACTATCAGGGCAGCAAAAAGAGCAGGTGCAGATGCCATAAAACTGCAAACATATACCCCCGACACCCTCACTATTGATTGTTCCAATGAATTTTTCCAAATTGCCCAAGACACTTTGTGGGACGGTAAAACGCTGTACGAGCTTTACGGTGAGGCCTACACTCCATGGGAATGGCATAGAGAGCTGTTTGAATTGGCCAAGGAGGAAGGGCTCATTTGCTTTTCTTCACCTTTTGACAAATCCGCTGTTGACTTTTTGGAAGACCTGGATGCCCCTGCATACAAAATAGCTTCTTTTGAGATTCAAGACATCCCTTTGATTAAATATGCTGCTTCAAAGAACAAGCCTATCATTATTTCGACCGGGATTGCTACCGAAGAAGATATTCAATTGGCGGTCAACGCATGTATAGAGGTGGGGAACGATAACATTGCACTATTAAAATGCACATCATCTTATCCAGCACCTTTGGAGTTGGCCAATCTTCGAACTATACCAGACATGAATAACAGGTTCAATGTGCAGGTTGGATTTAGCGACCACACCTATGGCAGCCTAGCTCCTACAATAGCAGTAACATTGGGGGCAAAGATTATAGAAAAGCATTTCATTTTGGATAAAAAAATAGGAGGGCCGGATGCCGATTTTTCCTTGGATGTTGACGAATTTAAGGATATGGTGAACAAAGTCCGCGACACCGAAAAACTTCTTGGAACTGTTTCTTATGAAGTATCTGAAAAAGTACAAAAGAACAAGAAGTTCGCTAGATCGCTGTTTGTGGTTGAAAATGTGAAGCAAGGCGATATAATTACAGAGCAAAATGTCCGCTCCATAAGACCAGGGTATGGTTTGCATCCAAAGTTTTTCGATGATGTTCTTGGTAAAACCTTCACGGTTGATGTTGAAAGAGGCACGCCATTATCAGACAAAATGTTTTAATCTAACTAGAGGCAATAAGGCATGAAGTTGATTTTTGTAGAAAATAGATACAAAACATATTTTTTTGAACAGATATCAAAACGGCTAGACGACCAGCACGATATTTACTGGATTGTTCAAAACCATGCCTTTGTCCCCAAAACAGGAACAGTATTAAAAATACCCTATCCCAAAGAAAAAGATTTAAGCAATAGCTTTGTTAAGAATCCCAGTATTGAAAAAATTATTGAATCGGACCGGCAGTTAAATTATTTTAAAAAAAACGACAAAAGATACTTTCAATACTATTTTGAACACATCGAAAATCTGATTTCTGAAATTGGACCAAGCTATGTTTTTGGAGAAGCTACGGCATTCCATGAGCTTCTTGCCATAGAAGTATGTAAAAAGAGAGAAATAAAGTATTTGAATCCATCATCGTGCAGGTATCCAGTAGGTAGGTTTTCATTTTATCTGTATGATACATTAATCCCATTCAAGGGGAGCAATGAGGAGTTGACCTACGAAGAAGGGATGGAAATAATTAACTCCATCGCCAATCGAAACGTCAAACCGGATTACATGAAACCGGTCACTATTCCAATTAAGAAGAAAGTTGCCGACAAACTCAAGATACTTAAATCGTACTATAATGGCGAACAGTTCAACACCCCCTCTCCTTTCGTTAAAATTTCCCTAGAAAAACAAAAAAAGAAAAATATAGAAAGGTGGCAAGAAATAGCAGTGAGTGATATATCAAGTTCGACCGCTGCAATTGTCTATGCGTTGCACATGCAACCTGAGGCAAACATAGATGTTTGGGGAAGATCGCACAGAAATCAATTGAATACCATTAAATCCATACAAACAAGATTATTGAATGGCCAAACTCTCTACGTTAAACCTAACCCTAAGTCCAAATATGAGTTAACGGAGGAGCTTGTGCAATATATAGCTTCACAGGATGCTATTGAAGCCATTGACATAAATACCCCGATGACAAGTATTTATAATAAGATTGATCTTGTAGTAGGGGTTACCGGCACCATTATAATGGAATGTATTCTTAGTGATAAGCCAGTAATAACGCTAGTTAAAACTATTAATAATGAGGCAGCAAATTGTTTGTTTGCCAAAGACTTTGATGAGTTGGGCGAGTACTTCGGATTCTTGGCCGAAGGTAAGTTTCCGCACATTAGTGATGATGAAAAGCTCAAGTTCTTGAATACAATTAACAGAACCAGTTATAAGGGTCAGGTATCCGATCCTTTTTATTCCGAGAGCAGTATAAGTTCGTCAAATATAGGATTGATGCATGCTGCATTTAAAGATGTATTAAAAGGTAAAGCCTAATGAAATGAAAAACAAAATCACAGGTCTCTGTACTTTGTTATTACCAAGTTTTTTTCTCCGTGCTGTACTTAGGCTTTTTGGACACGAAATAGGTCAAAACGTAAAGATTGGGTTCTCTTACATTAGCGTTCCCAAACTAGTTTTAAAGGAAAATTCTAAAATTGGTCATCTGAACATTGTATTGAATTCGAGTATCCATATGCAATCTAATGCCAAAATCGGATATATGAACATCCTTAAGGGGCCGTTTAAGTTATACTTAAAAGAGAAGGCTGCCCTAGGAAACAAGAATTATCTGACCAGGGCAAAAAGTGGAATTTCTTATGGCGAAAGCACACTTCATTTAGGAGAACTTACCAAAATAACCACCTCCCATCATTTAGATTTGACCAGAAGTATTTTTTTTGGGGATTTTTCCATTTTGGCGGGCATACGCTCTCAACTATGGACGCATGGGTACTACCATTCAAATCAAGGAGCCGATAGGGTTAGAATTGATGGGGAAATTTTCATAGGCGATAATGTTTATGTAGGGTCGGGATGTATTTTTAACCCAGGGGTACGTGTTGCCAACGCTGTGCACATAGGTGGTGGCTGTACTGTTTCCAAAAACCTTGATAAGTCGGGTATGTACGTCAATCAAGGGCTCCGGTATATTGAGAACGACCTTCAGAATATTAGAAAAAAACTTACTAAAGTTGAGGGATTCGATTTGGTAGAAGAAGTTTACAAAAAAGAGTAAAAACATAGTAGAACCATGGCCAATTCAGTGTCCGCTTCAAACATTTTCGGGAAATTTGCCATTCTCAGTATTGTTCTTGGGTTCTACTTTACTTTTTTGGTTGAAGGCTTTACAGGGTTTCGAGGTTTGCGCAACCTTTTGTTACTCCTTGGCTCGCTACTTTTTCTGGCAAAAGTGTTAATTGATGGTAGATTAATAATTCAAAAGGATTACCTGATATATAGTTTGCTTTCTCTTCCCATTCTCATTTTTTCTCTTCCATTATGGCATTCATTAAGCGAAGTAAATGTATATATATCGCTGATAACATCTATCATTGTTATTTCGTCCGATTATACATACTTTAAAAAAACATTAAGAACATTATCTTATATATTGCTGATCCTTGCAGCTTACGAATTCTTTACCAGAACATACATCTTTGTTGTGCAAAGGGAAACACAATCCGGAATAATATCCCTCGACCCCAAACTCTTTGGAGGTTTTGCAGGTATTTTTAGGGCGAAGGGTCTGTTCGAGGGGCCTTTGGCGTTGGCTCAATATGCTATAGGTCTTGCTTTTCTGTTTAAGTCGAACCTGAGGATGGTCTTGGTCGCATGCGCACTGGCATTTTTTGCCAACGGAAGATTGGGCATGATAGTCTGTTTTCTTGTTCTGGGCATTTATTTCCTTGAAAAATACGGTGTACTCAACCTACTTAAGAGCAAAAAGGGGCTTAAGATTTTCGTTGGTGCCGTCTTGGGCCTGATTTTGGCAGGTAGCTTTTTCATTGACGAAAAGGCTTTGGAAAGATTACAATCGGTGGCCAATATCCAAGATTCCGGAAATTCGGCAAGATTGATATATTGGAAGAAAGGACTGGATATGTTCGCAGAGTATGATTTTTGGAACCAGCTTCTTGGTAATAGTGGTTTTTATAGGTACCAAGTGGGCAACAGTGCGGAAAATGGGTGGTTAATGCTCTTGTTAGACAATGGGATTGTCGGTTTTATGTACTACTTTACGCCATTACTGTTAATAACATACCTTAGTGTTCAGAAGAAGACATATCATTTTGCATATATGTTTCTTTTGTTTGTATGTATGATGATCCAAACCTTTCACTTGGGCGCATCTGCAAACCTGCTGTATTGGATCATTATGTACTCATTCTATTTACAGTTAAAAGGGAAACAGAGATATGAAGTGGGCTAATATTTTTATCGGAATTGTAGTTTCCTTGGTATTAACTAATTGCAATGGGGAAAAAAATACATCAAAAATAGATACTAGCGGCCAAAGAGAGTTTGATGATTCCAAGTATACGCTATACCCAGATTATCCAAAAGGAGATTGCAGGAGATATGGTATTTTTCCGGATTCGACCAACAATAGAATCCACCCCAAAACAGGTGTTTCCAGAATGGAATCACTAATGGAATTATCAGAGAAAAGTAAAGCCACGATTTATTTTCCCAAGGGATTCTATGGAGTGAATTTATTGTTTCATTCAAAACGTAATGTCAGTTTTACCTTTAACCAGGCCCAGTTTAATCTATTGGATATAACTGATGAAGAAGGAACTGAGTCCTCCCACATAAAGCTTATGGGGACTTTAATTTTATACGACAGATTCGGAACATATAATTCAAACAACATAGAAGTTGACTCCCTGATAATCAAGTCGGACAGCACCAAAAACCTATCTAATAACAGGAGTAGGGGCTGTCATATCTATAAAGGAACTAAGTTTCTGAAAATCAAATATTTGGAAATACAGGATTTGGGGTCTGGAGGAGAGCAATATAAGAACAACCATGCAGCTTTGGCATTGGACGGCCTATGGAACAACCCCGAAAACATTACCATCGATGAGGTTCTGATTAAATCGTCCGACCGCCATGGAGCATATGTAACGGGGAACAACAACAAAATACATAAAATCACCATTGAGAAGTATGCCCAAGGGACAATGGATTTTATGACCGGGATGCAGGATTCTCAAAAGGGAGAAGAGCAAATTTTGTCCGGTCTTTGGATAAACAGATGTAACGACTGTGTTTTTGATGAAGTTTACGTAAAGGGCGAGGAGCCATATTTGCTTAAACTTGACGAAGGCAAGGTAGATAGGCCAACTTTTATAAACGAGCTAATACTGGATTTGCCCTATAAGGACACATTGATATTAGATGATAGGAGCACCAATATTCTAGTAAAAAAAATATTGAACAAAAACATTTAACTTATCAAAATAATTGTAATTGTTCTATCGAAACAATAATTGGTCTTATCAATGAGGGTTATAATTATCCTTGAGGTATACAAATTGCCGGAGCTTTGGAAAGAACCAAGGCTTTTCAAAAACAAAAAGGCAAGCTTAAATGACGAAAACTTTCTTTACATATCGTGAGCATATCTATGTTGCATTATTGCTTCTGGTATTAATGAGCTTTATGGTCTCTTATGCCCTAAACTCGATAAGTACCGTTTTATTGGGCGTATTTTTTTTTATCGATAGAACGAAAAACATAAGGACTAAACTACGCGTATTCAAGGAAAGTAGAATAGTTGTTTTTTATGTTCTTTTTTTTATTGGTCAATGTATTGGGTTGATTTACACCGAAAACATTGCATATGGAATACAAAAAGCAACACTTTTTTTGCCACTTATCTTTCTTCCGGCAGTTTTACTTTCCGAAAGGCTTAATTTGAAATATTTTGGTTATGCACTTGAAATTCTCAAGTACTGGACAGCAATTGTTTTTTTGTATTTACTAATTACACACTTATATGTAGATGAAAGGCCATTGAGCAACTTTGTAAATCATACCATTAATGCTAGGTTGGGCATAAGCCAGTTTTACCTTGTTTATTTAATTTTAGTGCCTGTGCTCTATTGCTTTTTTCAGATAGAAAAGAGCCACCGGGTAATTGTGAATGGATTTTTCTTAGTGCTTTTTATTTTTTTTATTGTATTGATGGCAAATAGGTTTTCCTTTATAATGTTGATCGGAGTATTGCTTTTAAAAGGGAAAAATATTATGAGTTCAATGTCGTCAACCATGTGGAAATGGTCTTTTTTGCCCCTATTTGTTTCACTTGCCATTTTATTGGTTGTGTATTCTCCCGGTCTTCGAAAAAAAGTTGATGTTTTTGTCAAAACAACAGATTTTGATATCGAAACAGTGATTACAAAAAATAAAGTTACCTATACCAAAAATACATTTGAGCACCGCTTTCTGATCAACTACCTAAGCCTGTCAATTATAAAGGACAATCTACTTTTCGGAGTGGGAACAGGAGATTATCAGGACATGCTTGAGAAAAGCTATGATGAAATACATTTTAAGTCGGGAATGGGCTTAAAACTTAATAATCACAACCAATATTTAACGGAGTTTCTTAAGACCGGTATTTTGGGAGGGCTCTGTTTTATTTATCTTTTGTTTCTCTTGGCAAGGGAGGCATCTTTATCCAATAAATATTTTGTTTACTTTGTTGGGTTTTTCATAGTAGGCAGTTTGTTGGAGTCATATTTATCAAGACAGCACGGCATAGTGGTTTTTAGTTTTTTCTTGCCTCTTTTCTTAAAGTTTGAAATGGAAATAAAAAAGACTACATCAACGGTTTAGACCTAAAAATTACTTATGGAGATTGTATGGGGGTTTTTAAAAAAAAGATTTGGTTTCTTGTTGACCTTCACAATATGCAAGGGACTTGTTTTTATAACCCCGTTACTTTTTGCTGAAGTTTTAGGTTCTGAAGATTTTGGCGTTTTGGAATATGCCTTGGCAGGGATGGGGTTTGTGTTGAACGCCCTGTTCAATTTAGGTGTACCTGGGGCATATCCTTATTTTATGCTTAAACGGAAGGAAACTGCTTTGAAAAACGGCTTTAGTCTGCACCCTGTTTGGCTGGCAACTATATTTATCATTCAAACCATTCTGTTTTCCTTAGATATAATCGACCAAAAAGCTTATCTGACATTAAACATTGCTTTTATAATTTCAAATCAATTGTTTTATTCAACGAAATTAAAAAGCCATGACAATCCCATTTTTGCGGTATTGGTAGACTCAGGGGTTTATTTGGTACTGTTCTTGGCCTATGCTTTTTCTCTAATTCAACTGATTAGCCTTTCAATATCAACCATTTCCCCTATTATAATCGGATATTGCTTGTTTTATTGTTTGCGATCGGCATGGGACTATTACCGTTCCGAGAAAAGAGAAATCTTTTCCAATTATTGGAGAATCTTAGGGTATAGCAAAAATTTATTGATAGCATCCTTTCTTATTTTCTTGATAACTTCTTCGGGTAGAATTGTTACAGAGTGGGTTTTCGGATTTGAAAAAGTGGGTATTTACGGATATTACTTTAGGTTGGCGGCCGTTGTGGTGATGATACATCAAGTAGTGAACATTGCATTTTTTAGAAAAATGTATACGGTTAATCCTGTCATACTGGACAAATATTTTGCTGTTTTTTTCACTGCCATATACCTTCTTTCTTTATTGTCCTTTTGGGTATCCCCGTTTGTGTTAGGAGATTTTTCCAAATTTTTTGTTGAAACCTTTGAAGACAACAGGATGATATACCTTCTGGTCTCCTGTCAAATGGTATTGTGGATAGCATCCGCATTAAATTCGAATATTGTAGATAGGGAAAACGCGGTTTCGGCAAATAACTATCGATTTTTACTATTGATAGGTATTTCCTTTGGGGTGCTGGTTTTGACCAAGAACATGATTACATTTCCAATGCTAGCATACTTTGTTTATTTTGTAATTTTAATTTCTTGTTTTATTCAGTATTATAGTCTTTTTAAAAAGGGAGTACGGTTTTATCGATCACCGTTGGTGCTCGCCTTAAGTGCCATTATTACTTCGACTATATTTTTTTTAAATCTATGAACGGGCATTGGTAAATTGCGTAAATTCTTAATATGAAAAAGGCATTGATACATGATTGGTATTATGTTAGCGGAGGTGCGGAAAAAGTAGTGCATTCTATTAACAATATTTGGAGTAATCTTGAGCACCATGCCTTGATTGATTTTTTGGATGAAAATGACCGAGACTTTATACTGAACGGAAAAAGTGTGAAGACCAGCTTTATTCAAAAGCTGCCAACATCAAGATCTAATCACAGAAAGTTCATACAATTATTCCCAATGGCCATAGAACAATTCGACTTAAGGGAATATGATTTGGTATTGAGCTCCTCGGCATCAGTTGCGAAAGGAGTTCTGACACATAGCAACCAATTGCACATTTCCTATTGTCATTCACCCATGCGGTACGCTTGGGATTTGTATCATCAATATCTTACCGATACAAACATCAGAGGTTTAAAGGGTATGTATGCTAAATACGTTCTTCATAAAATCCGAATATGGGATGTTATATCGTCCAATAGAGTTGATTTTTTTGTCGCTAATTCCAGATACATTGCCAATAGAATCAGAAAAACATATAACCGGGATAGTAAGGTAATCTATCCTCCGGTGGATGTGGACAAATTTAATTTGGTTGACAAAAAGCAAGACTTTTACTTCACCGCCTCTAGAATGGTGCCATATAAAAAAATCGAACTTATTGTACGAGCGTTTAACAATATGCCCAACAAAAAGCTGATTGTTTCTGGAGATGGCCCAGAATTCCTGAAAATAAAGCAGATTGCCAAACCAAATATTAAACTTTTAGGCTTTGCGGATAAAAAAGTATTAAAATGGCATTTGGAGAATGCAAAAGCTTTTGTTTTTGCCGCTGAAGAGGATTTTGGTATTATTCCAGTTGAGGCCCAGGCATGTGGGACGCCTGTAATAGGTTTTGGTAGAGGAGGCTTACTTGAAACCGTTGTACATGGAAAAACAGGGATTCTATTTAAAGACCAGACCGAAAAAGCAATTATAGATGCTACCAATCACTTTGAAACAAAGGAGTTTATTCCAGAAGAAATCAAGAGGCATGCAGAACAATTCTCAAAGAATAGATTTGAAGAAGAGTTCAAGGACTTTGTGGAAGAAAAATATGAGAAATTTAAGAGAGGAGATCAGTAAATAGCTAACTTAAACGAATGTATTTTAAGCAACATAGATATTCCAACTTAATCGTGCCTGCATCCTATGTAATCGATTTGGCGATAATTAATGTGTTAGCGTATTTTCTGCCAATTAACCTACTTGAGCCTTTGTTGTTCCATTCCTATATTTCTATTTCATGGTTAATAATGTCATCAAAAAATGAGTTTTATCGGGTGCATCGCTTTTCCAAAATTACCCATATATTCAAATTGCTCTTTAGCCAGTTCTTCTTTTACTTTTTGATTTTATACGCCTTTATAGGCTTTTTTAAACAGCCTGTTATGAGCCGTTTGGCCCTAGGTCAATATTTTGTTTACTCTTTTTTGTTGGTAAGTGTCTTCAAACTCCTGAATTATCTGTTATTAATGAAATACAGGGAAAGAGTGAAAGGTAATTTAAGAAACGTGGTCATTATCGGTAAAAACAAGAAAACCGATCAACTCAGACAAGTATTTAATGAAAGGACTGAGTTTGGATATAGCTTTCATAAACAGTTTTCGCCCAAGTCCAAAGATTTTGAGCTTCAAAACTGTTTCGATTATATTTTGGATAACAAAATCGATGAAATCTATTGCTCTGTATCGGAACTTAAAAATGAAGAGATTGCCAAATTCATAAGTTTTGCTGACAACAACCTAAAAACACTAAAGTTTATTCCCGATAACAAAAACATATTCTCCAAAAAACTCAAATTTGAATATTACGATTATATCCCTGTACTTTCCTTAAGGGACATTCCTTTGGACAATCCCATCAATGCCTTTATTAAGAGAACTTTTGATATTGTTTTCTCCTTATTGGTCATTATCGGCCTACTGTCTTGGTTAACCCCGATTTTAGCGCTCCTTATCACGCTGGAATCCAAAGGCCCTGTTTTTTTCAGGCAGTCGAGAAACGGAATCGATAATAGAGAATTCTATTGTTATAAATTTAGGTCCATGGCGCCGAATAAAAATGCCGATGACATTCAGGCCACCAAAAACGATATGCGTATTACAAAGATTGGAAGGTTTATAAGAAAGACAAGTATCGATGAACTTCCCCAGTTTTATAATGTCTTGTTCGGGACCATGTCCGTAGTAGGTCCACGCCCACATATGGTAAAACATACCAATGAATATGCCAGCAGCGTGGACAAATATATGGTCCGTCATTTTGTAAAACCGGGCATTACCGGCTTGGCCCAGGTAAGAGGCTACAGAGGAGAGGTGGAAACAGAATCCGACATCCAAAATAGAATCAAGTTTGATATATTCTATATTGAAAACTGGTCCTTATTCTTGGATCTAAAAATCATGGTCCAAACCGTTCTAAATGCCTTTAAGGGAGAAGAAAAAGCATATTGATTAAATGAAAAAAACACTCATAACCGGAGCAGCCGGATTTTTAGGATCTCACCTTTGTGACAGGTTTATAGCCGATGGGCATCATGTTATTGGGATGGATAACCTTATCACAGGTGATATTAAAAACATCGAGCACCTGTTTCACCTAAAACGTTTTGAGTTCTTCCACCACGATGTCACCAAATTTGTCCATGTTCCTGGCAAGATGGATTACATCTTACACTTCGCATCACCGGCAAGCCCGATTGACTATTTAAAAATCCCAATTGAGACGCTTAAGGTAGGATCGTTGGGCACCCTTAATTTGTTAGGATTGGCAAGGGACCATAATGCACGGATTCTAGTGGCTTCGACCTCAGAGGTTTATGGAGATCCTTTGGTGCATCCGCAAAGCGAGGATTACTTTGGCAATGTGAGCCCTATCGGCCCACGGGGCGTTTATGATGAGGCCAAGCGCTTTATGGAGTCCATAACCATGGCCTACCATAGGCATCACGGTTTGGATACTCGTATTGTTCGGATTTTTAATACCTATGGTTCTCGCATGCGCCTTAACGATGGCCGTGTCGTCCCCGCTTTTATGGGGCAGGCACTTCGTGGCGAAGACCTTACCGTTTTTGGTGATGGTTCACAATCACGCTCCTTCACTTATATCGATGATCAGATTGAAGGGATATACCGACTTTTAATGAGTGATTACGTAGAACCCATCAACATTGGGAATCCGGATGAGACCACTATTCTAGAATTTGCAGAAGAAATTATCAAGCTCACGGGAACCGACCAAAAAATTATCTTCAAGCCGCTACCACAGGACGATCCCATGCAGCGGCAGCCAGATATTTCCCGCGCCAAGGAAATCTTGGACTGGGAACCGAAAGTACATCGTTCCGAAGGACTGAAAAAAGTATTTGATTATTTCAAATCACTTTCGCACGAACAATTATGGGAAGCCCATCGCGATTTCTCCCCGAATAACTAGACAAAAGTTCCCGTCAAAACGTATTTTTGCCAAAACGTTGAACCATGAACATTCTTGTCCTAGGGTCCGGTGGTCGCGAGCACGCCATATCCCTTAAAATTTCCCAAAGCCCTAAAACATCCAAACTATTTGTAGCGCCAGGCAATGCGGGCACGGCACAGATTGCCACAAATGTGGAGGTGGGTGTCAACGATTTTGAGGGCATCAAAGCATTGGT
>CAYFJL010000072.1:0-1964 GCA_964343335.1 uncultured Polaribacter sp.
CGAGCGGTTTTTCCTTTGATTTGGTTACAGAACGTAACCAACCAAAAATCAACTAACCAAACTTTATTTTAAATATTTTTACTCTTGCTTTTTCTTATCACTTTAGTTCGTTTTCTATCGGAATTCCTTACAGCTCCATTCTTAATTTTTTCTTTATCCGATTTTAAGAATTGTATAAATCCTCTTCCTGCAAAGTCATAAGTTGTACCAGAGTTTATATGATAAAGACGAATGCTTCTGTCATTTGTTACGGTCAACTCAAATTCTTCAACAACTCCACCGTCATAATACAATTCAAGAACTTTTAGGTCTTGGTAGCCCACTACATCAAAGACTTCATAGCTACCTACATAATCCCAGTTAATTAAATCAATATCTATGCCAAAATCATCCTTTGAACTATAGAATGTGGTGATGTTCTCGGGCGTAAAAGCCAGGTAATTTTCAGAATCAAACGGATTTGGTGTACCTCCTAATGCATCTACCTTTTCCCAACCGATATACTCCTGTAAGAAGTATTCTATATTGTCATAGAACAAGGCATCGTAGTTAAACGTATTCACCGAATATCCGATCAGATAGTAACTCACATTTAAACGGTAATTATGTAATTCTATTTGATTCGGAGACAATAATGTTACTTCGAATTCATAGAGTCCGTCTAAATCGTGATTCACCGATAAAAGACCATTAAAGGTATTGTAAACCCCAACATCAATTCCGAGTCCGTTCCCGGTTCTACCGACGTCAACGATGTTGTTATTCGCATACATTACCCCATTGAAGAAAGACATGGTAAAAGCCTTGGATACAAATGGTACATCTGTATTACCCACGGTTCTATGATAATCGATATACCATAAATCATGACTTGATAATACTTCATTTAAAGATGGTGGGATATCGTTATCTCCATAAAAAGAAACCTCACATCCCTGAAGCATTACAATTGAAAAAACTGAAACGAAAAGTAATTTTATAGTTTTCATAAGCATACGATTTATGGTTACGAAAAGTATATTCCAAATTGTATGCCAAAAAAAAAGCGAACCGACTGGTTCGCTTTTAAAATATTTTAATCTTCCTAATTGTTTAGAGCTTCCGCACCACCAACAATTTCTAAGATTTCATTTGTAATGGCTGCTTGACGTGCTTTGTTGTAGGTTAATAACAACTCATCACGCAATTCTTTCGCATTATCGGTTGCTTTGTGCATCGCCGTCATACGAGCTCCATGCTCGGCTGCAAACGAATCTCTCAAGGCCTTGTAAAGTTGCATCTTAAGCGACTTCGGAATCAGTTCTAAAATGATTTCTTCCTTTGAAGGCTCAAAGATGTAGTCTGTATTTGAAGCTGAAGTATCTTCTGCAATGGCTTTAATTGGTAAGAACTCTTCAACCTGTGGAATCTGAGTACCCGCATTTTTAAACTGGTTGTAAATCAATTCAATCTTATCGTAAGTACCTTCAACAAATAGATTCATTAATTCTTCTCCAATGGCTGCAGAGTTTACAAACGTAAGATCGTCAAAAATCTCGTTCTTTCTTTCGATGACGTTGTACTCTTTACCAAGGATATCTGTTCCTTTTTTACCAAGTCCGTAGATATCTACTTCAACACCTTGGTAGTTTTCTTTGATATTCTTGATGGTTTCTTTGATGATGGATGAATTGAATCCTCCACACAATCCTCTGTTGGATGTAATTACCACCAACAAAACTTTTGAAACCTCTCTTTGGTTGGTGTAAGCTCCACCTATTTCACCATCAAGCGTAGTGCTTAAATTTTGCAATAATTCGGTTAGTTTGGATGAATAAGGTCTCATGGCAATAATTGCATCTTGAGCCTTTTTCAATTTTGCTGCCGATACCATCTTCATTGCAGAAGTAATCTGCATTGTCGATTTAATCGATCCAATTCTATTACGAATTTCTTTTAAGTTTGCCATAATTCAGCTTATGAGT
>CAYFJL010000072.1:2064-14243 GCA_964343335.1 uncultured Polaribacter sp.
AACACTTGTTGGTTTCATTGATCGAAATGAATTAACTTACAATAAGTTAAAGAACGTTTTTTTCTTTTTTATTCGAATCTCTTGCTAATCTCTTCTGCAGCAGCAGTCATCACAGCAATTGTTTCGTCAGTTAGCTTCCCTGATTTCAAGGTATCTAACGTATCTCTATGCTTGGTGTTCAAGTAATCTAAGTAATCTCTTTCGAATTTCTTCACTTGGTTTACTGGAACGTCTTTCAATAGGTTTTTAGAACCTGCATAAATGATCGCAATTTGATCTTCAACAGTAAACGGATCGTTTTGAGATTGCTTTAAAATCTCTACGTTACGCTTTCCTTTTTCAATTACGTTCATTGTTGCAGCATCCAAATCAGAACCAAACTTCGCAAACGCCTCTAATTCACGGTACTGCGCTTGGTCTAATTTTAATGTTCCTGATACTTTCTTCATGGATTTGATCTGTGCGTTACCACCTACACGAGATACCGAGATACCTACGTTAATAGCTGGACGAACACCTGAGTTAAATAAATCAGACTCCAAGAAAATTTGTCCGTCTGTAATCGAAATTACGTTTGTTGGAATATATGCAGAAACGTCACCTGCTTGCGTTTCAATAATTGGTAATGCAGTTAAAGAACCACCACCTTTTACTTTTCCTTTCAATGAATCTGGAACGTCATTCATTTGTGCAGCAATGGTATCATCTTCAATAACCTTTGCAGCTCTCTCTAATAATCTAGAGTGTAAGTAGAATACGTCACCTGGATATGCCTCACGTCCTGGAGGTCTTCTTAATAATAATGATACCTCACGGTAAGCAACCGCTTGTTTTGATAAATCATCATAGATAATTAAAGCTGGTCTACCGGTATCTCTAAAGTACTCACCAATTGCAGCTCCTGCGAATGGTGCATATACTTGCATTGGAGCAGGGTCAGAGGCGTTAGCAGCAACGATAATGGTATAATCCATTGCTCCTTTTTCTCTTAATACGTTAGCAATTGCAGCTACTGTAGAAGCTTTTTGTCCAACTGCTACGTAGATACAATATACTGGCTCACCTGCATCGTAAAATTCTTTCTGATTCAAGATGGTGTCAATAGCAACAGTTGACTTACCTGTTTGACGGTCACCAATGATCAACTCACGCTGACCTCTACCGATTGGAATCATCGCATCAACAGATTTGATACCTGTTTGTAATGGTTCTGTTACAGGCTCTCTATAAATTACTCCTGGAGCTTTTCTTTCTAAAGGCATTTCAAAAGTTTCACCTTTGATTGGACCTTGACCGTCAATTGGGTTCCCTAAGGTATCCAATACACGACCAACAACTCCTTCTCCAGCTCTTAAAGAAGCAATTCTTTCTGTTCTCTTTACTGTTGAACCTTCCTTAATCGAAGTAGAAGGACCTAAAAGTACAACACCAACGTTGTCTTCTTCTAAGTTCAAAACAATACCTTCTAAACCGTTATCGAATTCAACAAGTTCACCGTATTGTACATTTGATAGTCCGTACACACGTGCAATACCATCACCTACTTGTAAAACAGTACCTACTTCATTTAAAGTAGCCTTTGCTTCAAAATTTGTTAACTGATCCTTTAAAATTGCTGATACTTCAGCTGGTTTTATTGTTGCCATTTATTGAGTTTATTAATAATTAGAACGCGTCTAATATTTAATTTTCTGTTTTCTATTATAACTTCGATATATAATCTTGATTATCAAATTCTTTACGCAATTGCCTTAAATGATTAGCAATACTCGCATCATATTGGATGTCACCAACTCTCAAAACAAATCCGCCTAAAATCTCCGGATCTACTTCGTTTACTAAATTGGCTTTGTCTCCAGTTAAATCAACAATCTTCTTCAAAACTTGCTTTTCTAAAGCGGCTGTAATCGGTACAGCAGTCGTTACTTTTGCTTCTAAAATGTGCTTGTCAAAATCGTAGATGATCGCATATTTCTTCGCAATAGCGTTTAGTAAGTTGATTCGTTTATTTTCCTCTAAAAGGTGAAATAATCCTAAGGTTACATTGTTCACTTTTCCAGTGAAAAGCGAATTCAATACTCCTACTTTATCGCTTGATTTGATAACCGGACTATTTAATAAAGCATCTAAGTCTTTGTTTTCAGAGATGGTTTTTACCACCAACAACATGTCGTCGTTAACCTTAATTTCTGATTTAGAATCTTTGGCTAGATTAAGAATCGCCTTTGCGTATCGTAAAGCTGCTCTTGTATCGTTCATGTGGTTAGTTTAAGGTAACGTCTTTTAAGATCTTCTCAACGTGCTTTAATTGATCTTTCTTTTCGCTTAATTCCTTTTTGATTACTGTTTCTGCAATACTGATTGAAAGGTCTGCAACGTTCTTTTTTAATTCTGCAATCGCCGCCTGCTTTTCTTGCGTTATAGCAGCTTGTGCATTCTCAATCAAGGTTTGCGTCACTTCTTTGGCATCTTCCTTAGCGTCAGAAATGATTTTATCTTTCATTTCTCTGGCTTCCTTCAATAATGCATCACGTTCTGCAATTGCTTCCTTTAATAACTTCTTGTTATCAGCTTGGAGATTTTGCATTTCTTTCTTTGCATTTTCTGCAGCTGCTAAAGCGTCTTCGATACCTGATTCTCTTTCATTCAAAGAGTTCAAAATTGGTTTCCAAGCAAATTTTACCATTAAACCAATCAATGCAAGTAAAAGAATTGCTTGAACTATGAATAAGCCTGGTGAAAAATCGTTTAATAAAGTTTCCATCTAAAATGTTTTGTTTTTCTGTTTAATTTAGAAAAGTAGGCTCTATAACCAACCGTTAAAGAGCACTACTCTTTTGTTTTTGATTCGGATTATTTTCCTAAGAATAATGCACCAAATGCTAAACCTTCTAATAATGCAGCGATAATGATCATTGCTGTTTGGATTTTACCATAAGCCTCTGGCTGACGAGCAATACCTTCCATTGCTTTTCCACCGATTTGACCTAATCCAATACCAGCTCCGATAACGATTAAACCTGCTCCAATTAAATTATACATAATACTTGTATTTATAAAAATTAAACAATTCTATTCTTAATGTGCATGATCATCTACAGCCATACCAATAAACAACGCTGATAGCATTGTAAAGATATAGGCTTGTAAGAAGGCCACAAGCACTTCAATTAATGTGATAAAAAATGACAACACCAATGACAATCCTGTTGCTCCCACAACCCCTAAGGATTCTTTCAACACAAACATGATGGCAATCAAACTCATTACTACAATGTGACCTGCCGAAATGTTTGCGAACAAACGCACAAGTAACGAGAATGGTTTGATTAAGAAAGCTCCTGCCAATTCAATCACTGCCAATACAGGACGGATTAACACAGGTACGCCTGGCATCCAAATCATGTGCATCCAGTATCCTTTCGTACCGCTTACGGTGTAAATGATCAAGGTGAAAACAGCCAAACATGCTGTTACTGCCAATTGTCCGGTAACATTGAATCCTAATGGAGTTAATCCTAATAAGTTCAATACCCAGATAAAGAAGAAAACGGTTAATAAATAACCAGTAAATCTTCTGTAATGTTTTTCTCCAATATTCGGACGAGCGATTTCGTCTCTTACATAAAGTACTAAAGGCTCTAATACTCGTGCGAAACCAGTCGGAATTTGTTTTGTTTTGTATTGTCTAGCCAAGCTAGAGAACCACCATAATAAGAGTAAGCCTACAAATAAGATTCCTACCACACTTTTGGTGATCGAGAAATCCAACACTTTATGAGCGTTCGTTGGGTGGTGTTCTTCGTCAAATGAAACACTTGCTGCATCTGCATCAAGTTCGTAGATTTTAGAATGAATTTTCGCAAATTTCAATCCGTCTTTCTCAACGATCACGTGGCCATCATCATTGTGATGAAACTCAGATGACATGAAAGTCACCAAACCTTTGCTTGTGTTAATGATTACTGGTAAAGGAAATCCGAAGTGCTTTCTAACTCCCTCACTATCAGTGTATGAAAACAAAGAAAAATCGTGTGAATCTTTAATGTGGTGAATGATATACGCCTCAACTTCTTCTTTGGTGTTGATTTGACCACCATCTTTTGTGTCGTGTTTTTCAGTTTTTGAAAAACCAAAAGCAAAAGTGCTTACAAAGATGAACAATAAAAGAACGAATTGTTTATTTGATTTTAAGGCCAGTTTCATTATTAATTTGCGCTTTCTAAATTCGCGGCAAAGTTACATAATTAATATATTAAACCAACCCTTTTTTAACTTTAATATTCCTTTGATTTTCTTAGGATTATTTTTGAGATAAAAAACACCTCCACGAATAAAAAAAGTAGGGCCGGAATCAATAGTGCTAACTTGGTCGACATGGCTATCTTTTCTTGGTCAATGAGCACATCCTTAAACACATAGCCAACCAAGACTAACTTTAGTACAACACTCACCAAATAAATGAAACCTAACTGCGGTCGAAGGTTTTTGATTTGAGAAAAGAACTCAAAATGAATCACCAATACAAGCGAAAAAATGAAGTGAAATTGATAGACTTTTTCAATCGAAAATGGCAGATGTAATTCTGATTGTTCAGCCACATAGTTATGAACCCAAGCTCCAGTTAAAAACAGAAGCCCCAAAACAATTGTTGGTAGCAGTAACTTTTTAATCATGAAGTTTGTTTACTTGGCGAATCAATGAATACATGGAAAGGAAGATGGCCAATAGGGTGATTGTTTCTTTTAAAAAAGTGGTTTCAAATTTAACATCAAGCCATTCCCCCAATAGATAACCGAGATAAATGGTTAGACCCATTTGTATACCGGCTCCAGAAAGTCGCATTGCTTTATTTAGCGAACTTTTTTTCTGGTTTTTGGGCTCCATTCTTAGAGAATTTATCTGGTTTTGGTGTCGGCGTCTTCATGGCACAAGTAGCATTGAACGCGGCTCCTGGCTCTATGGATAATTTCCCAACGATAACCTCTCCAGAGATATTTGCAATGGCCTTTACCGTCAAGGTTTTGTTCACAATCAGTTTGCCAGAGATCTTTCCTTCAATATCGGCATTGGCTGCCTCTACATTTCCCTTTACAAATCCGTCATTCCCAATAATTACTCTACCATCGGTAATCAAACTTCCTTCTAAAGTGCCGTCTATTCTGAAATCACCATCCGATTTGATTTCCCCGGTGATGATTGTATTTTTTGCGATAACGTTTCTTTCCATAACTTTCATCTTTGGGCTCTTTGAGCCGTTGTTCTTTTGGTCTGAACTAAACATTATTGTTTGTTTAATTGCTTTAAAATTTCAGCTGCTTTTTTTCCCTCTTCAAAATTACCATAATTTACTGAAACAAACTCTAAAGCTTTCTTGTAAGATTCTTTGTCTTGGTCTTTACCAACAGCCAATGCTTTCAATAACAAAAACTTTCGCTCTAAGACATTTCCTTGTATTTCAGGAACAATGGAATCTATTTTCTGGATGACATCTTTGTACTTATTGTCTTTGTACAAATAATACATCTTCTTGTAATTCTGCTCTACCACATTTTCTTCCACTTCGCTCTCAACAGCATCTTCTGGATTCTGTATCACTTTGGCAAAAATGGTTTCTGGATAATCGTTTACTATTTTGTTCTTGTACTTCTCAGCCTTGGTTGCATCCTCATCTTTGAACAACTGATACAGATGCCAATTCATTGGCAAAATGAGTTCTTTAGCCGGATTCAAGGTCTCCAATCGTTCCAATCGATTGATGGCTAATTCTGAATTTTTGAACTGCTCTTTGTAAATGAGACCCAAATCATACAAAGCCTGATTTCGTTGCAAATACAGACTATCAAGTACTTTTTCATCACTCGGAATGGTGGCTATGTAGGTTTCAACATCGTAACGATTGTTGGTTACCTCTTTTTTCTCTTCATTATCGGCGGTATTGAAGGAGGCTTTTGTAGACCATCGCCAATCGTCTTCTAAAGGTCTGTCTCCCCAAAACTTTTTGAACTCCGATTTTCCAAAACTTAAGGTCTGCGGATTGTAAAAATACCAACCTTGCTTTTTGGCAGATTGCAAAGAAGAGGTATTTGTGAAATTCGCTCGATTCAATAGCAACTGAGCCATCTCTTCATCTGCCTTTTTCAATTTGGCAACATAATCTTCAAAAAAGGATTTTTTGTCTTCTTCGGATAAATTCGCTAGGCGCAACAAACTGTCATTTACTGAAATGATCTTTTCATTCTGAATCAACTCCACCAGATTCTTGGACTTACGTTTTACCCTGCGGATGCGCAACTCCTTATCATTATCGGCAAACTGCAACACGCTATCATAATGTGCACTTGCAAACTTGTAATTGGCATCATCAAAATAGATATTCCCCAGTCTTTCGTAGGTAAAGGTCTTTTGCTTCTTACTTCCACCATTAGCCCTTAACGATTTGTTGTAATCAGCAATCGCCCAAGTAATGCTGTCATTGTTTTCATGAAGCAAGGCTGTTTGGTAATACAATTCATCTAAAAAGGATCTGTTTTCGCGATCCTTGATCAACTCTTGTAAGCGTTCTAACATCACCACAGAAGCAGAATCCGAGGTAGTATTCCTTGCCAATTCTATCTCACCGTGAATCTTGTATTTCTTGGGGGCTTTTTTAAAATTGGTAAGCCTTTTAAATACCATGGCTGCTGAATCTTTATGCCCTAAGGAAGCGTAAACCTGACCTAATACAAATAAATTACGAGCTCCTTGGTCTTTGTCATTCAAGGTTCGAGTAGCCAAATGCAAATGTTTGATTGCTTTTTGAATGGTATCGGTCTTCAAGTATGCCATCGCCATGGCTGTATGACCTTGCTCTTTGATTCGATCGGGTTGATCAATCTCCAATGTATCTTTTACATACAACAACAAATTAATCGTCTCAATGGCACGTTCTTCGTTATCGTTCCGGATGTTTGCTTTTGCCCTCCAAACTTTGGTTTCTGCAATTAAGTCGGCATCTGGATAATTGGCTATCACATAATTAAAGGCTTCTATAGCCGGAATGAAACGTTGTGAGTAATATCGCGCTTTTCCTAGTAATAAATAGGCGTCATCGATCTGGCGATTTCGTTCCAATCCGTTGAAATACATGCCGTGCTTCTGAATGGCTTTTACCGCTTTCTCTTCGGCCTTGTCAAACGGAGTGGCATTGGCATCTTGATTGGAATTATTGTTCTTATTAGAATTGAATCCGGCTCCAACTCCGGTATTCATCTTTCGTAAAACGACTTGCTCTCTTTCAAATTTGATAGGTTCAAGCGGTAATATCTCGAACCAATCGTCCTTGTAATTCGCATTCAAACCGTCAATCCCTTCTTGCAAGGCATTTTTACCATTATACAGCACATTGAATTTGGTGGTTAGCGCTTGATAATTCCTAGAAATAATGGTGTTCTTTTTGGTGCTACAAGCATCGAGCAAAAAGACTGTCAAGCAAAGGACACCGAGAGAAATGAGTGATTTTTTCACGCCTTAAATCTAAACTAAAAAATAATTATAAAAAATAAAAACTCTTAATTACAACTGATTTCTAGGCGAAATCGTATGTAGCTAAGAGCTTTTCGTTAGAATTATTCTTGTGTTTTACACCGCAAAATAGGCTTCAAGTTCTTTCAAGGTTGCTGGCGATGTTTGAATGTCTTTCACCACATGCCCCTTGTCTAAAACAACGATTCTTTCACACACTTCGGTCACATGGGATAAATCGTGACTCGAAATCAGTACCGTTACGTCTTTTTCACTGGTCAATTCCTTTACCAATTTCTTTAATCGAATCTGAGTGGTCGGATCTAAGTTGGCAAAAGGCTCATCAAGAATGACCACTTTCGGATTCCCCATCATGGCAGCGACGATTCCGGCTTTCTTTTGATTTCCTTTACTCAAATCACGCAAGTACTTCTTTTTTCCGAGAATCTCTCCATTGAAGAACTCTTCAAATTGGGCTAAAAAGGAAGTCACATCGGCCTTATTCATTCCGCGTAAATCTCCAATAAAATCGAAATACTCTTCCGCAGTTAAGTAACCAATAAGGAAAGACTCATCAATGAAGGAACCTGTAAAGGTTTTCCACTCTTCGCTCTCATTCACTTGAATGTTATTACTACTAATTTTTCCTGTTGTTGGTCTTACCAAATCCAACATGATGTTGAACAAGGTAGTTTTTCCGGCCCCGTTATTTCCTACCAACCCGAAACTTTCGCCAGTAGGAATATCCAAAGTATCTACATTCAATACTTCAGCGGTCCCATATTTTTTAGATATATCTTTTACTTGAATCATTTTAATTTTTTTTAAGTCGTTTGATCGAATGCATTAATAGCCGCATATTTATCTTGGATGTACTTCTTCTCGATGAAGTTCATCAAATACTTCTTGAATACCAATGTTAAAAGCCCAACAACGGCGATGGATAAGATCCCGGCATTGAAACTAATGGTCGTTTTAAAAATCCAGAACAAAAGCATTGGCAATGCTAGAATCGGTATGATAACAATGAACTGAGTAGCACTGGTGCCCTGATAATTGGCAAAGGCGCTCTTATCCAAATCAATTCGCTTCCTATTAAACGATCCTGCGTAGAGTAGTAAAATCGAGTTGAAACCAATATTGTACACCGCACCGGCCGTTATCATCAAGAATTTATCCAATCCGAAGTAGATGTACGGAATACTCAAGACATACAACACAAAGGTCATGACCACCATCAAGTACCATTTGGATTCTAAGAACAAACGATATTTGATATTCTGACTCATGATCATTTTGTAATAGGCGCTATCCCAAGCCGGAATAAATTGCCCGAAGTTCATTACGAATCCGCCTGTAACAAACAATGCCGCAAAGATTAAAAAAACGGGCATTTTTTGCTCGTAAACTTCTTGAGTAAAGAAGATCAATGCGTAGGCAATGAAAACGAAGGATAATAAAAATACCGTTCGAGGTCTTTTATTTCTCCAAATTAATCGAATGTCATTTCGTAAAAACGGAGCCACTTCACCAAATCGGTCTGTCCAAGAGAGATCTACGGATTTCACTTCCTTCACATCCTTCTTAACCGCATCATCCAAATAAACTCTTGTTTTGAGATAGTTGAAGTTTGCATTGTAGGAAAGCACCACCAACACTAAAGGAACTAAAGCCCAAATGGGTTCGGCGTAAATCGCATCAAACAGTGGTCCGGCAAAACTTGCCACATCGTACACTTCAAAATACTGAACCGAGCACAAGGTTGCCAAAATGGTTGCCAAAGCAAAGAAAATCTTCTGGTTCTTGTTGATTAAAAAGTTTACATAGTTATTGAAAAGGGTAAGGAAGAGCATGGTAAAAAACCATCCGGTTACTCCCAAACCATTATATCCCTGACCTACCAAAACGATGGCAAAAGGAATGTAGAAGAACAATGGCATTACATTGAAAAATGAGAATGCCGACTTTGTAAGAATGAAATGAACAATCGATTTCTTTTTAATGTCTAAAATCAATAATGGTTTGATGTTCATTATTGGAATTTTCTGCATTAAATAACGAAATACTAGATCACCTAAAAAGGCAAAAACAAGGTAGGTATTCACCACCTGAAGCGGATCTGAATCTGGGTATAACTTTTTGATTAAAAAGAAAGATCCAATACCTAAAGCTAAAAAGGAAACTAAGAAATACAGTGCAAAAAACACCATAATTACCTTTAGAGCGATTCCCGTTTGCCAATACGATGATCTGAAATACTGCTTCCATTCTAATCGTAGAAAATGAGAAATCATAGCGTATACTTGGTTATAGTTTGTTTATTAGTGTCTTTAAAAATACAATTGTTACACCGATTTTACAATTTTGTATTCAGGATAGGTTTCTTCAAGCAATTCTTGCGCCTTATTAGGCAATACAAAGGTGCAAACATTAAACATGATGACCAGGATGGTCATGATCAAGGAGAAAACCACTAACCATTCGGTAGAAAAGGATGAAAAGTCAAAATTGGTAAGGTTCATCAGATTAAAAAAGTTGATCAATGCCAAGCCCGAAAATCCATTTCTTGTAGTTCCAATCATGGCTTCCAATAAGAATAGCTTCTCTTGTTTCTGCTCTCGAATTTGTCTTTTTTTCTTGATGACAAACCAATTGTAAACCTCAATACAGATGGCAATGGCGACACCTGTCAGTATAAAATATTCGATTTTCGGAAGTTGAAAGAGCATAAAAAAACCAAAAAACAACCCAAGGGTAAATATAATTTTTGGTGGCGAGAACCACTCTTGGGTAAATCGTAGGATCAACTTCCAATACTTTTTTGTCATGGCTGATTCTCTGGCTTTAATGACATCGGCAAATCCGAAGATTCCGAATTTTTTAAACGCCCGATCTCTGGCCTGCATAAAGGTCAGATTGGGATGTTCTTTCCAAATTTCTTCAATATCATTGGCCAAATGATCTACCAATTCCGATTGTACATCGTAATATTCGACATAATGCTTTCTGGTAAACTCAAAAAGCAAATCGATCTGCTGCTCGTTTACTTTCATAGATTTTTTAGTTTGAGCTCTATATTCTTTATTCTACTTCTGGTTTCAAAATGAATAATCAACCCCGCCGCACTGAAAATTCCGTTTATAGAGGTCACCACAAACCAAATGAGGTGTTGGGTTTCTTTTGCCACTGGAAAGATACCTTCTGGCTGAAAGAATTGAATAAACAAGTTCAACACCATGAATGAAAAAAAGACATAAAAACTACTGTACACTAGAAATCCCGATTTCTCTTTTTGTGCATATTCTTTAATGTAAGAAACAACGCCAAGAAGAATGGGAGTGAATAACAAGAATAAAGTCACGATTTTGAATACATAGGCTGATTGAAAAAGGTACACCAAGGTATACGAACCTAACCCCGCAACAATCATCAATAAATAAAACGGAGTTGTACAGAATTCTTTGACCTTGTCAAAATACTGTTTCCGCACAATTTTGTTGATACCCAACAATCTTCTTCTGTTCAAATCGGCTAAATTTCCAGTGTAGTGCAAAGTTTGCAAGGTATTTTCCAAGGCACTATCATAAGATTCACCCGAATTCATTTTATCTTCAATCATACTCACAATGTGATCTAAAATTTCCACCCGAATGTCCCAATAGGTCAATCCGTTTTTGTGCAAACGATCTTCTATAGCTACTACTTGCGCTCTCGATAATTCCATGTTATTCCAAACTTAGTTTAGGATTCACCAAATACTGCATGGTCTTTAAAAACTCTTGCATTTCGGCCAACTTATTTGCAGTTTCCTTAGTTCCTGTATCGGTCAGTTTGTAATACTTCCGAAGTCTATTTCCAACCTTAGCAACTTCTACTTCCAATAAGCCTTCTGCTTCCAATTTATGCAGTGCTGGATACAAAGCGCCTTCGGTGATGTTCAATTCGCCCTTGGTCAGCTCCTTCACCTTTTGCGTGATTTCATAGCCATACATTCGATCATTTTCTTCGAGTAACTTCAAAATAATCGTCTGCAATGAGCCTTTAAATAGTTTTTGATTTCCCATGAAACAAATATATACATAATTTTCTTATGCATTTGCAAATTAGGCATAAAAAATCCTGATGGTTTGCATCAGGACTTTTAATCATTACCTAGTTGGTTACCTTGAGAACCTCAGCAATAATTCTTTTTAATTCTTGCTTTGGCAAGGCACCGTTAGCCATTTGAGGCATTTCGTCCTTTGGAACAAAAAGCAAAGACGGAATGCTTCTGATTCCGAAGGCAGCAGCCAATTCTTTCTCGGCTTCTGTGTCTATTTTATAAATATCTACCTTTCCCTCGTATTCTTCAGACAATTGCTCAAGTAGCGGAGCAATCATTTTACAAGGGCCACACCAATCGGCATAAAAGTCGATGATCGCAGGTTTGTCACCCTCGAACTTCCAATCTTTGTTCTCCTCATAGTTGAATACTTTCTCTAAGAAGGTAGTTTTTGTCAAATTTTCTGTCATGATTTCTTTTTTAATTGTACAAAATTAGTCGTAATTTTCTAAATAATCTTACAATACCAAAAATGTTAATTGTACGTTGGAACTGTAACAAATTCAATTTGTTCACTACTAACTTTGATAAACCTAACAAACTTACTTTTCATGAAGACCAATCTCACTTTTTC
>CAYFJL010000073.1:0-13650 GCA_964343335.1 uncultured Polaribacter sp.
GAAGTCTTCTCCTTTATTTATAAGGCGCCTTTTGATAACGGATTAACTGAGCACGAATTGGATCATGTGATGGTTGGTCATTATAATGGAAATCCAATAATCAATAGGGAAGAAGTGGAGGATTTTCGCTGGATGACCTTGGATGCTGTTCGAAGAGATATTGATACGAATCCACATTTGTATACAGCTTGGTTCAAAATAATATTTGAGAAATCTTTTGAAAAACTGAAAAATGCCTAGAGTTACCGTACACCGTAAAGCCCATTTTAATGCGGCTCATAGAATTTATCGAAAGGATTGGAGCGACGAGAAAAACTTTGATGTTTTCAGTAAGTGTAGCAATCCGCACTACCACGGACATAACTACGAACTAATCGTTTCGCTAACTGGTGAAATAGATCAGGAAACGGGTTATGTGTATGATTTAGGAAAATTGAAAGATTTGATAAAACAAGAGGTGGAAGAACCTTTCGACCACAAGAATTTGAATGTGGAAGTGGAAGAATTTAAAGATTTAATTCCGACTGCAGAGAATATTTGTGTGGTTATCTACAACAAACTCCGAAAAGTAATTGCGGATCACCTGGATATAAAAATCACATTATACGAGACTCCTCGTAATTTTGTTTCCTACGAAGGATAGGACAACAGTCGTTTTATCCATTAGAACTGATATTTATTCTTCATAATAGAAATCAAGGTACTATTGGCTCCTGATAATTTGAGCTCCAACCAATCTTTCAGTGCTTCTTTTCTCTCTTCTCCTTGAGGAAGCCTGTCAATTAATTGAGCTAACTTTTGCAATAAAAATTTCTTCATTTTTAATGATCTTTTGGTTAAATATTCATTTTAGTTTCACGTAAATTGAAAAGCTTTGTGCTTTTTCATCTGAGAAACATGGTTTAGAGGTAGGTTGTATTAAAAAGACTGAAGATTAGGAGGCTTTGTTACAATTTACAATAAATTGTCGGTTTATGAAAGCCTAACATGCTGTTTTGCAAAATTTTAACTAAAATCTAATGTTGAGGCGATAGGGACTTTTTAGGGGGGTACCTACTGCTGTGAATATTTGTGTAATTTATAATAAAGGGTAAAAGGGGTTCGCATTAACCTCAACGTTTAGATTTAGAAGTCACTTTAATATTGAGAATCTCAAAGGACTCGGCTTTTTTTAGGGGTTTTTAGCTTTACTTCTTACACAAATAGGTTGTCTTCGTTTATTTCATTTTTTTACGATTTAATAAAAATCTAATGTTGAGGCGATAGGCACTTTTTAGGGGGACACCTACTGCTGTGAATATTTGTGTAATTTATAATAAAGGGTAAAAGGGGTTCGCATTAACCTCAACGTTTAGATTTAGAAGTCACTTTAATATTGAGAATCTCAAAGGACTCGGCTTTTTTTAGGGGTTTTTAGCTTTACTTCTTACACAAATAGCTTGTCTTCGTTTATTTCATTCTTGTAACTTTTTAATTAAAATCTAATGTTGAGGAGATAAGTAATTTAGGGGCTTACTTACTGCTCGATATTTGTAATTTCCAATTCAGGGTAAACGGGGGGATCTGCATTAACCTCAACATGTAGATTTTGTTTTATAACCTGTTTAAATGGTTTGATTTTTATTTAGGATGATTATTTCAATCCGTTAACTACCGTATTATCATCAGATTGACTCGTGTTCGCACTTGCCGTTGCATAGAAGTCAATTGATTTGGATAGGTAGTTGTAATTGTAATAGGTAAAATTGGTAAAGTTGATTTGTTTCATCAAACTTTGATTTTCGTTTTTCATGGTTTTTACAAAAATACTTTCTGCTTTTTTTAGCGAATTGTATTTAAACCATCCGCCCATAAATAGGATTTCAGACGAATAGATGATGGAAACTTTGGGTTTTCTTTTTAACTCAGATAAATACTTCAAACGTTTATTGGCATAGAAAAATCCTTTCTTCGGATGATTTACGTAAACATGCACGAGTAATCGATCTACATATTTTGAAATTTGAGCCACTTCAGACTTGGTGAACTTCCCTACATAAGCTTCAATTTTTACCTTATGCTTGGTCGAATTAGCCAGTTTCTTCATGGTCTCTAAAGACTGGATATAGAATTTAAAGGATTCTTGACGGTTGCACTTTCTGCCAAATTTATCTAAGTAGTTTTCACAATAATAACCACCATAGGAGGAATCTTCCTTCTTCCAATACTCATACTCTAGGTTGTAAGCATCAAACTTTTCGGATGCTTTTCTTCGAGAGCGATTGTAGGCGTCAATGGCATTGATGAAGAATTCACCGTTCTCTCCAGAACCACTTACCTCTTTAATTCCGTATTTCAATTTTGCATTTGAAATGAAGTTCGCAAGAATGCCGTTTTTACGAACATCTGCCAAGGGATAGTCTCGATTGATTTTGTGCAGATCGTAAAGAATAATTTTATCAAACCCGTTTTCTTTGGTGAAACTCAATAGGTTCTCTTCTTTATCTTCATCACCAAGGATTTGATAAAATTGATCTACATATAAAATTCGTTGTGCTGAAAGCTGTTGAATTTGGAAAATAACAATAACAGCTATGACTAGGATCTGGGGGATTGTCCTTTTCATGATTAGGGGGATTATTATAAATTACGAGTCAAAATTATAGAAAATTAAACGAATAAAAAAAATCGAAGCTCATTTTAAGGGGTTAAAAGCGAGTCTTTTAGAAAGTGAATTCAATCGGAGTTGTTTTAATTTTCCCAGTAAAATTAGGTGCTTTCATAAAATTGTTATTCACGCAAAAAAAAATTAAAAAAAAATTAAAATGAGATACAATTTTTGATGATTTGGAATCAATTTTTAAGATTTTCCAGCACAGAAAAACCTAAAAAACGACAGATTTTGGACATAAAAAAAGCTGAGAATTAACTCAGCTTTTTACTTTTTGTTGGTTGTTTTTTTGACTTTGTGATCAAAAAAGAAAGTTGGTTTTGAATTTTAGGGTTCAATATTTATACAATCATAGGGGTTTTAATCTACGTCTGTCATTTTTGCTTAAATTCATTCAAATAGTGAATTCAAAACCAACTTATCACTTTAAACACATTATCCTATTTTGTGTAAGCATAGCGCTTTCCTGTTCTCATATAGTACAAGTATTCGTACGACTTGGCTAAAGTTGTATAGTTGTAATACGTGTAACTCAAGTTATTCACATTAACGGTCGCATGTTTATTTACATGGTTTTCTACCTTATCTTCTGTGGAGGCCAGTGAATTGAATTTGAAGAATCCGCCCATAAATATTGGTTCACTTGACATCAAGATGGAAATCTCAGTATTATTACTTTTCATTTTTCTTAAATTCTCAACATTCTTGATGGCGGTAGATTTTAATCGGGTCAAGGATCTTTCGTAACAAGTTACTAATAACACATCTACATAAGGTTCAATTTTACGTACTTCCTCTGGAGTGAACTTGGCGATATAAGCTTGCACTAACGTCGGCTTTTCAAGTTCTTTAGATAATAAGCGTAGCACTACTAATGACTCTTTGAAATAATTATAAGCTCCAGCTTTTGTGCAAGGAATACCATTTTTTCTCAAATAATTCTCACAATAATAGTTTCCATAACTAGAAGAGGAGTTCCAATATTCGAATTCTAAATTGTAAACATCAAATCGTTCTTTTAAATCTGTTCTTGATTTGTTGTATTTGTGAATGACTTCAATAAAGAAGTTGGCACTTTCACCAGAAGCCGTAATACGCTTCATATCATATATTGTTTTTGCCTTTTTAATGAATCTTGCTAAAACATCATTTGTATTTCGCTTGGTAAGGTCATTTACCTTGTGAATCTTATCTAAATCATAAAGAATCAATTCTTCGATATTTAGGGTTTGTGCGAATGACAATAGTTTGTGTTCTTCTTCAATGTTTCCGACAACATTTCTGAAATTATCTACGTATAACTTTCTATCGTTTGCAACCAATGGAATGGCCAATAATAAGATAAGTATAAAGATTAAAAACTTTTTCATGACTAGGGGTTTTAGGAGTTGTTGAATATGTGTTTTTATTAAAAAGATTAGGGGTTTATTTTAATCTCTACTCTAAGTTAGAAAACTAGTTCTATTCCCACAATACCGTAAAATGGTGAACTTTTTTTCTACCTATTTCTAGTGATTTTTATACCCATTTTTGGGGATAAAAAAACAGTAATCAACTGATAATTAGAAGGTAAATTTTAGTCAGATTCTGTCGTTTTGGAGGGTACTTTTTGCATGACAAAAATTTGACTCTTTTGGAAAACGTCAAGTCGGTGAATTTGGAATTGAAAAACAATCAAAATTAGGTTGCTTCTAATTTTGAGAATAAGCATAGTAACTTAATGATTTTTCTAAAAAAGAATAGGTGTGGTAACCAAAACTCTCAATGCTAAGCTTCTTTGCTAATTCACCATTTTTAGCCTTCATTTCACTCATAAATACATTCTCTGTCTTATCTAGGGTGTCGTATTTGAGCCATTTCCCCATATTTTCCATGGTGGAAGAAAACAAAACAGAGGTTTCTATTTTTGAAGAAAGCCCGGTAATGAAACTCAATCGCTTTTTGGTTTTGGAATAACATAGTCTAGGGTTCTTATCGTAGCTCTGTAAAATAACCCGATCGGAATATTTGGCAACCTCCTTGATTTCATTCTCTTTGAACCAACCCAGAAAAGCTTCTATTTTGATTTTATAGGATTTTTGACTTACCAAAGCTTTCATAACCTTAAGGTCATCAATAAAGTGCTTAAAAGATCCTGCCCTAGTACACTGATAGTTATCGTACTTCAAATAATTTTCACAATAATAACCATCTTCACCCGAAGCTTTGTTTGACCAATACTCGTATTCTAAGTTGTAAACATTAAATTTTTCATAGACGTTGTTTCTAGATTCGTTGTATGGATGAATCACATCTGTAAAAAACTCCGACGCTTCACCAATAGCACCAATTTCATCGATATTATAGGTGGATTTTGCTTTGGATATAAATTTTGCAAGAATGCTGTTGGTGCTTTTGTCTTTTAAAGGATACTTTTTATCAACCTTGTTTAATTCGTAAAGTAGGAGGCAGTTAAATCCATAACGCTTAGCAAATGAAAGCAGTTTGTTTTCGCTGGTAGTATTACCCACAATACTGCTAAAATTATCCACATAAAGAACTCTCTTATAGCCGAATGCATTTAGAGTGATCAATAATAAGAAGAGAATTAAGAAGATCTTTTTACCCACCATTTGAATCATCAAAAAAGACCCACAAATGTAATCAATCAGAAACGCAATAATATGTTAAAGTTATTTGTTTTTTCTATAATTGATAAGTAGTCGTATGGCCAATCTAGCAAACAATATGATGGCGATAATCATAACAATATTAAATCCGTCTCCCATGCTTACGCTTTCGTTTTTTCGTTATTTTCCAGTAATCCCATTGCCATCAATATCTTGCTGTAAATGGCTTTCTAAGGCTTCTAAGGTTTTCTGAAGTAATTGTTTGGTTTGGTCAAGATCGTTCTCTAAGAAGGCGATGCGATCTTCCAGGCTCTTAGATTTATCTGATTGTTTCTGAATCTCACTTTGTTGTAATAACTCCCAAAATATTCCCATAATTACATGTTTTGATTGGCTTTATTTGAATTCGATGGATTTTCTGCATTCAAAGAAAGGATCCCTTACTCAAATGTAACCAATTTAAATTGGTTTGAATAAGGTTAAATAAGTGTACCTTTGTACACAGTTTTAGACGATTAATAACTCTAAATTGTCAATTTTGAAGGTAATTGCCATGATTCCCGCCCGTTATGAGGCTTCCCGATTCCCGGGAAAATTAATGAAAGATCTTTCTGGAAAGCCAGTGATATTAAGAACCTACGAGGCTGCGGTTGCTACCAATTTGTTCGATGATGTTTATGTAGTAACTGATTCAGAAATCATTTATGATGCTATTAAAACGGCTGGTGGTGAGGTATTGATGAGTAAAAAGGAACATCAATGCGGATCCGATCGATTGGCAGAAGCCGCCGAAGAATTGAATGCTGATATCATTGTAAACGTGCAAGGTGATGAGCCCTTTATTGATGGACCCTCATTGCAAAAGTTAGTTGCCATTTACAAAGCAGACACTAATAAAAAAGTTGATGTTGCTTCACCAATGGTGAGGATTCATGAAGAGGGTGATGTAGCCAATCCGAACAATGTGAAAGTGATTACCGATTCAAATAACAACGCACTCTATTTCTCAAGGAGCGTCATTCCGTTTCCAAGAGACAAATCCGAATTGACTGTCTACTATAAGCACGTAGGGGTATATGCGTTCCGAAAAGAAGCTTTGATGGATTTTTACAACCATTCCATCACACCACTAGAAGCTGCTGAGAAAATTGAAGCCATTCGCTATCTAGAAATGGGAAAGACGATTAAAATGGTTGAAATTGACAAACCTGTTATAGGAATTGACACCGAGGAGGATTTACAAAGAGCAATCTTATATTATGAAAAGTATTCATAAAGACATTAAAGTAATTGCTTTTGATGCAGACGATACACTCTGGGTCAATGAGACCTATTTTCGCGAGGCCGAGAAGGAGTTTGCAAAGCTTTTATCGGGATTTGAGACAGAAAATAAAATTGATCAAGAACTGTTCAAAGTAGAAATTAAGAATCTAGAAACCTACGGTTATGGTGTAAAGGGATTTATGCTTTCTATGCTGGAATGCGCTTTGGATCTATCGAACTTTCAGATTGATCCAAAGAAACTACAGGCAATTCTAAATATTGGGAAAGAAATGATTCAGAAGCCAATTGAGCTTTTAGACGGAGTAGAAGAGGTACTAAAGGTGTTGTCAACAAAATACAAGCTCATTGTCGCTACAAAAGGTGATTTACTTGATCAAGAACGAAAACTAGATAAGTCGGGCTTGTTGCAATATTTTCACCATGTAGAGGTTATGAGTGAGAAGAAGCCTAGAGATTTCCAAAAACTCGTAAAGCACGTAGATATTGATACGAGTGAGTTTTTGATGATTGGCAACTCTTTAAAATCAGATGTGCTACCAGTATTAGAAATTGGAGGATCTGCCATTCACGTGCCCTTCCATACGACTTGGGCTCATGAAGAAGTTACCGATCATCAAAAGGAGACAGCTTCCTATCAAACGCTATCGAACTTAAAAGAATTATTAACATATATAGCTTAAATTATGGCAAGTATTAAGAATTTAAAAAAAGATATTCACTACGTTTTAGGTGATATTATTGATGAATGTTTATCGAAGGATTCGTCGAAAGCGGGTGACGCTCAAAAAATCATTGATGATGCTGTTGATGCATTTGACGGTTTAATTGCAAAGATTTATGCAAAGGACGTTGAAGATAAGAAAGCCCATTATTCAGCCATTAACAAATCTTTGGAAGAACAAGCCAATGCGCTCTTGGAAAGAGCGAATAAGCTTTGATTTTAACTTTTTTTTCAGCTCGAAATTTCGTACCTTTAGAAGGCAATTTTTACGATTGACCAACGTTCTTTAATTATAATTAAACTTATTTATGGCAAGAGCAATGTTTGAGTACACAATTGATGTGCTGAAAAAAGTTAGTTTTAATTTTGAATTATTTAGCAAGGAATTAAAGAAGGCCATTGAGCGGTTATTACCGCATGAAATCAAAGAACTTCGAATCTGGCTCAAGAAATTTACATTTGACAAACCAGAATTATATCCTTGTCTAAGTATTATCCAATAAAACAAAAAAAAGGGAGCAAACGCTCCCTTTTTTAATTTCTATCCATTCCTTTTCTTTTTCTGTTCCGAAGCTTACTCATGAGGTTTCTCACAAATTCCCGCTCGATATGTCGTAATCGTAGTATTTTCTTTTTTGAAATGATTTTACTGAGTTGTTTATCCATTTCAAATTTTGTCTTGACAATTTTGTTTTCAATGTCGTGAATGCGGCCTAAGATTTCGGCAGCCTTTTCTTCACTCAAGTTTTTGTAACCATTCGATTTTTTGATAATCATTCTAATTTTAGAGCGCTCCGTACGTTCCAGATTTCTCACTTTCTTATCAAAATCGTTATACACAGGCCAGAACTTCTCAGCCTCTTTTGCCGTTAAATCTAATTCTTGGGTGATATAGGCTATTTTCAGTGATCGAATCTTTTCATTCGATCTTCTTTCTTGCTGTCCATGCATCGCAAACGATAATAGGAAGCAAAAAACAAAACATAGATATATAGACTTTCTCATGTTGTTCATTTTAATAAAATTCATCAATAACGAGCTCAGTTTCCGAAGACTCGTTCAAATAATTCTCAATACTTGAAATGTTCAAGTTTGTATTGGGGAGGTTTTCACTTTCAATGATCTCATCCTCATAAACAGCAATAAAATCAGAAGATTTTATTTCGCCATCATAACTTTCCAACCAGGAATCCACTTCTTGGGAAGATAGGTTGTCGTACATGTGCTCATAGGAAGAATTGTTCCATTCCATCAAAAAAGCTGTACTAATCAATCCAATAACTAAAGACGCAGCAACTCCGTATTTAACAAAAGGCATCACCAATGAGATCACCTTCGGCTTCTTTGGCTCACTAGGTATACTGACCTCAAAATTGGACAAATAGCCCTCAGGAGTATCAAAACCTGTCGATTTTGGAAGTTTTTCCAAGAATAGTTTTTGTTCCAACCGGTCGTCAAAGGAATCAAAATACCCTTCTGGTAGTTCGAAACCAGTTTCTTGTGGTATGTTATATTTCTTTTTTGAATCCATCTCTATCCTTTAGACTTTATTTTTTATGATTGGTTTAATGGCTTTGTGTTTTAATATACTCCTGAATTTTCTTGCTCGCATGATGATAGGAGGCTTTTAACGCTCCCACTGAAGTTTCTAAGATATCAGAAATTTCTTCATATTTCAACTCTTCAAAATAGCGCAAATTGAATACCAATTGTTGTTTTTGAGGTAGGGTTGCAATTGCCTTTTGCAAAATTAGCTGAATTTCATCTCCGTTAAAAAATTCATCGCTTTGCAATTTGGCGGCACTTTCTTGATGGTACTCTTCAATAGTGACATTGTTTTGTTTTGCTCTTTTATTGATAAAGGTAATAGCTTCATTGGTTGCAATGCGGTACATCCAAGAAAACAGCTTGCTATCTTGCTTGAAGTTTTGAATGTTTTTAAAAATTTTGACAAAGGTATTCTGAAGGACATCATCCGCATCGTCATGCACCAACACAATTTTTCTAATATGCCAATACAGTCGTTCTTTGTATTGGCCTACTAGTTGCTTGAAAGCACGATCTCTGGTTGCTGGATGCTGCAGCTCTTCAACTAAGACTAATTCCTCTGTCAAATTAAGTTTTTTAATTAGACCTAAAATTAGTCAAAAGGTTTAATCCTTAATTGAATTTCGGATTTATATAACCAAAAAGTCTCTTCTGCTTGATAATTTGTGGTACCCCTTCAGGTAACATTTCTTCCCATCCTTCTTCACCATTCTTAATCATTTTCAGAACTGTACGTGAGAAGATGTCTAAAATTTCTTTATCAAAATCATCGATGTTAACCAGTCTTCCGTTTTGCTTGAAGAATTTGTACAATTCCTTCATTCTAGGATGTACTTTTAAGTTTTCACTGGTAATGTACTCATCTGTTTTTTGATCGTGGTAAGGGTACATATATACCTTAAGGTCTCTGTAGAATAACTTACCAAAGGCTTCTAAAATACCACCACTAACATCACGGTAGTATTTCTCATCAAAGATTTCGATAAGGTTGTAAACACCCATTGCCAATCCCATACGAGCTTTGGTGAATTCACTGAAATATTCTACAAGTTTGTAGTATTGTTGGTAGTTGGTAATCATTACATTTTGCCCTAAGGAACAAAGCAATTCTGCACGATCTAAGAAATCACGTTCGTTGATTTCTCCTTCAGACCGCAAGTTGCTCAAGGTGATCTCGAAAATAATCTGGGTATTCTCTTTCTTCACCTTATTCTCTGCAAAGAAAAGTCTCTTCGATTTCTCGAACATGTCCATGTTCACCTTGGTAACAGGTCTAAAACTTCCTCGAAGGGCGAGTATATTCTTTTTATATAAAACTTGAGCAGGGAGCAAGTTGTTTCCGTCTGGACCAAACATTACTGCGTTGGTCATTCCGTTTTTAAGTAACTGGAGACTCATCAATCGGTTGTCTACATACATAAATCTTGGTCCTGAAAAGTTGATCATGTCAATTTCCAAGCGATGATTGTCTAGGTTGTCGTAGAAAGAACGAATCAATTCTTTCGGATTGTCATTTAGGTAAAATCCGCCGTAAATTAAGTTCACCCCTAAAACACCAAGCGTTTCTTGTTGCAGTCGTGCATCGGTTTCTTTAAATCGAAGGTGTAAAATGATTTCGTTGTAATCTTCCAGAGGATCTAACTGAAAACGAATTCCGACCCAACCATGACCCTTAAACTTCTTAGAAAAATCAATAGTTGCCACCGTGTTGGCGTAACTAAAGAAAATCTTATTGGGATGCTTGGTTCTACTTAATCGATGTTCTACTAAGTCTACCTCATGGCGCAGCATCTTTTTGAGTCTAGATTCTGTGACATATCTTCCGTCTTCCTCAATACCATAAATCGCATCTGAGAAGTCTTTGTCATAAGCACTCATGGTCTTTGCGATGGTTCCAGAGGCTCCTCCAGCTCTAAAGAAATTACGAACCGTTTCTTGTCCGGCTCCAATTTCAGCAAAGGTGCCGTAGATGTCTGTATTTAAGTTGATTCGAAGTGCTTTGGATTTGGTTGTAGGTACGGAGTTTATTTTTTGATCTCCCTTTAAAGATACAGCCATAGTAGTGTTTTTCGTTGTTCAACAAAGTTAATAAAATAGAAAGCATTACTCAATTTTATTTTATTTTTGTTGTTCATGAATTCTACTAAAAAATCGTTAAAAGTAACCTTCTTGGGAACGGGCACATCTCAGGGAGTTCCAATGATCGCTAGTAAAGATCCAGTATGTTTATCCACTGACCACAAAGACAAAAGACTTCGCTCTTCTGTTTTGCTCTCCTTTGATGAAAAAAACTATGTGATAGATTGCGGTCCAGATTTTCGTCAGCAAATGCTTCGAGAAGAAGTAATGCTCATCAATGGGGTTTTGTTTACTCATGAGCATGCCGATCATGTAGGTGGCATCGATGATTTAAGACCTTATTGCTATAAGATTGGTGAAATGCCAATCTATTTGAACGAACGTACTTTACGAAGCTTAGAAAAGCGATTTGAATATATTTTCAGTGTTGAAAATCGATATCCTGGGGCACCAAGCGTAAATCCGACAGTTGTCGATAAAGAACCTTTTTTTATTGATGATGTGAAAGTCATGCCGATCGAGGTGATTCATGGTACTTTACCTGTTACCGCATTTCGAATTCAGAATTTTGCCTATCTCACTGATGTAAAATACATTTCTGAAACTGAAAAGGTCAAACTAAAAGATTTGGATGTATTGGTTGTGAATGCATTAAGAATTGATGAACATCCCACGCATTTTAATTTAGAAGAAGCACTGGCGTTTGTTGACGAAATTAAGCCTAAGAAGGCATATTTTACGCATATCAGTCACAAACTAGGGTTCCACAAAGAAGTTTCCGAAAAGTTACCGGAAAATGTATTCCTGGCCTACGATGGCTTATCCATTGAAGTGTAGGTTATAATCTTTCAGAAATCCAATTTCTAAAATTGTAAAAGTTTTGCGGATTCACACCATGTCCGACGGGAAATTCTTCATACACATGGGTAACCTCTTTTTGTTCTAGGAACTTCTTAGAATTTCTTGCCCAATCAATCGGTAGTACTTGGTCAACCGTTCCATGTGAACAATAGAATTCAGTCATGATGTCCTCTGGAAAATCCGATGGAAGTAAATCTCTATTCACGTAACCACTTAAAGCGATAACATAAGGAACCTTATTCGGATAATGAAAGGATAGGGCGTAGCTCAGAATCGCTCCTTGACTGAAGCCTAATAAAAAGGTTTTATCCGGATTGGTGTTGTAAGTTTTGTTGATAAAATCAAGAAAGTCGTGAATTTTAGCAACTGACGATTTTGCCTGAGGAATATCGGAAAACTTTCCATTTACATTATCGAAATTGATGGCGTACCATGCATACCCACCGTAATCCATTGGAAATGGGGCTTGAGCACTGATGATTAAAAGCTCTTCCGGTAATTCACTTGAAAATGAAAATAAATCGTGTTCGTTGCTGCCATATCCGTGCAATAAAACAAGAAGTGGTGGATTGTCACTCTTAACTTTTGGTTCTCGAACGATGTAATGTAATTGACTCAAAGTAGGTTGGGTATTGAAATGACGGACTCGATAATTTATTTGATGGAAATTTCACCCTTGTTAATGGTTCCATATACAGATCCTTTTAAGGACTTACCAAAAAAAGCACTGTTTTTTGAGGTAGAAAGTATGTCTGATTCGGTAAATACAGATTCTCCCTTTGGATTGAAGAGTGTTAATTCAGCTTGTTTTCCTTCAGCAATCGTCAAACCAGACAGGTTGAAAGTCTTTCTGGGTCGGTTTGTTAGGCAGGGAATAAACTCATCCAGCTCTAGTATCGCATTTAAAGCTCCGAATGCCGATTCTACTCCAATAGTTCCAAATTTCGCTTGATTGAATTCAACCTTTTTGTGTTCGATGTCAATCGGATTGTGATCTGATGTAATGCAATCTACATATCCTTTTCGCACGGCTTCTCTCAATGCCATTACATCACTTTTAGCTCGCAATGGTGGTGAAACCTTTACATTGGCGTCGAACGATGAAAGTTCATCATCGGTTAAGAAAAGGTGATGCACTGCAACGCTGCAGGTCACATTCAACCCTTTGTCTTTGGCTTCTTTTATCAAAGCGATGGATTTTTCAGTAGTAACCGTTGGGATGTGTAATTTCCCTCCAGTATATTCCAGAAGGAATAAGTCTCTTGTGATTTGAAGGTGTTCTGCAAGGGCAGGGTTTCCTTTCAATCCTAATTTGGTACTGTTTTCACCTTCATTGGCCAGTCCGTTGTGTGCAATGGCATCGTTTTGAGGGAAACTCATAATGAGTCCGTCAAAATTTTGTCCGTATTGCAAAGCGATTTTCATCAAGTTATCATTGCTGATGGACTTATTGTAGTCTCCAAAAGCAATGGCGCCTGCGTTTTGAAGATCAAAAAGCTCAGCTAGTTCTTTTCCTTCCGATTTGCTAGTTAAAGCTCCGATAGGATATAAGTTAGTCGAGGACCCGTTCGCTCTGTTCAAGAGGTACTCAACGCCTGCTTTCGAATCGATAATCGGATTCGTATTCGGATTCACCGCTACAGCTGTAAATCCGCTTTTGGCTGCTGTTTCAAGTCCGTTGCTAACGTTTTCGCGCTCCTCATAACCTGGGTCGCCAAAAGAAACACTGGTGTCAAACCATCCATTTGAAACGTATAAATTTTCCTTTTCGATGACTTGATCATCACCATTAGAGGAAATGGAGTCTGCAATTTCCTTGATTTCTCCGTTAACAATACGAATGTCTTTTTTTTGCCGATGGAATAGACTAGAAGAGTCAATGATAATGGCAGCTTTGA
>CAYFJL010000074.1:0-13257 GCA_964343335.1 uncultured Polaribacter sp.
CCATGCGAAAATTAAGAGATCAACGTGCACAAAAGTCTCTTGAAAAAATTATCAAAAATGAACAAACGTTCCCGATCGTCAAAAGCAATGCGACCATGGCGATGGCAACACTTAAAACAAAATAACATGTATAACAAAAGACAATCAATTCTAATCGCCTTACTCACTTTATTCGTCGGGTTTGGATTTGCTCAAGAAAAGAAGATAAAGTTTAGCAAGGGAACTTTAAGAATATGTTCTTCGCAAAACTTTCAAATACAAGGGTACGATGGTAGTGAAGTCATTATTAAAAGTTTAAATGATAAAAAGACCAAAGGTTACCTTTTTAGCAGCGACGCTACCACTGTTCAAGGATTTACAACCTCTAAAAAAGGGCAGAATAAAACTTCGATTGGTCGGCTGACGAATCGAACAAAGCCTGGCACAGTTTATTTTTTTAAAGATGATAACAAGAAGAAGGGCTTGAAGAAACTTGGTAAAGCAAATGAGAACTCCGAACTTGGAATTTATTTTGAAATTGAACAAAAGGACGGAGAACTAATCTTTAGGGACAAAAAGAATAGGTACAATCAATTTGTAATGGTTCGAGGAGGTAAGTATGAAGTTAAAATTCCGAATTCCTTAAAGCTGGATTGGAAAACCGACGACTGCACAGCGCGTAAGAGCAGAAACAACAACTATGTGTTTTACAATTCCGATGCTTCGAGCTTAAGTAATTTTAAAGGAGAGGTGGAACTAAATACTTCCATGCACAACATCAAGTTTGTTGACGTTACAGGTCCGGTTACGGTTAATTCTTTAGGAGGAAACTTTAACGTAGAGTTTATTAAAAAGAAACCAACCAAATTGTATTCGATTTACAGTAATAACGGCTCAATTGATATCACCTTGCCGAAGAATTCAAGTCTATCCTTGGATGCCGTCGGAAAAGATATTTACAGTGATTTAGATTTTAAAATCGTTTCTGAAAAAGAAATTAACGATTTCGGACACATCATGCAAGAGATGAAACTAAAGTTAAATTCTGGTAGTGTGAAAATGAAATTGAATGCAGGTTATGGAAATGTCTATCTGCGACAAGGAAAGTAAGCCATAAATAAATACATCAAAAAAAACCGATTAACTTCTAATCGGTTTTTTTGTGTTTTATATAGTTTCTAACCAAGGAAACTGTGGTAAATGTAGATCCAAATAAAATGGAGTTGATAATCAGGTTGTTCTTTTTAAATAAAGATTCTTGGAAACCATCTGTCAACGCCAATACCAAAAGTAAGGTTGAGACAATCCATAATGCTACGAATATGACTACGACTTTCTTGCTTGGATGTGTATAGAATGATTTCTTCTCCATCTCCTTATTTTAGAACCCATTCGCCTTTGTCAATCAACGGAATCGCTTGTTTGTATTTCACAACTTTTTCGTCTCCAGTCATAATGTTTTTGATCGTCACTTTTTCGTTTCTTCCGATTTTTGGACGCTCTCTTACAATGGTTTCAACAGGTTCTTGTTGTTGCTGTCTAGAGTTTGCAAAGGCTTGTTCTGTAGAGTTCTGAACTTCGTCTTTACGAAGATTCAATTTTTCTCTTTTTTGCTGACGGGCCTCAGAAATCTGTTCCTGACTTTGCGTTGGTAATTCTCCTTTGAATAAGAAAGAAAGTACTTCTTTATTGATATTATCAACCGTTGCCTTAAACAATTCGAAAGCTTCAAACTTGTAGATTAAAAGCGGATCTTTTTGCTCATAGGATGCATTTTGAACCGATTGCTTCAATTCATCCATCTTACGCAAGTGATCCTTCCAGTTTTCATCAATGATCGCTAAGGTGATGTTCTTTTCAAAATCGCTGATTAAGGCCTTACCACCGGTTTCATAGGCTTCCTTCAAGTTTGTTACAACTTGTAAAGTTTTGATTCCGTCTGTAAATGGCACTACAATGCGCTCATAACGATCACCTTCGTTTTCAAAAACATTTTTGATTACTGGGAAAGCAATCTCCGCGTTGCGCTCAATTTTCGATTTATAATGATTGGTAACCACCTCATACAACTTGTCTGCTAATTCTTTTTCAGACATCGCATTAAATTCCTCCTCAGAGAAAGGTGAGGTCATGGAAGAGAATCGAATCAATTCAAATTCGAAATTCTGATAATCTTTGGCCGCTTTGTTCCCATTGATAATCACCTCGCATGTATCGTAGATCATGTTGGCAATATCAATCTGAAGGCGTTTTCCATCCAATGCGTGCCTTCTTCGTTTGTAAACAAACTCACGCTGGGCATTCATAATATCATCGTACTCTAACAATCGCTTACGAATACCAAAGTTATTTTCTTCTACTTTTTTCTGAGCTCTTTCGATAGATTTGGTAATCATCGAATGTTGAATTACTTCACCCTCTTGCAAGCCCATTCTATCCATCATTTTGGCTATCCGATCTGATCCGAACAAACGCATCAAATTGTCATCTAAAGCCACATAGAACTGTGATGAACCCACATCTCCTTGACGTCCGGCACGACCTCTTAACTGACGGTCTACACGTCTAGAATCATGTCTTTCGGTACCAATGATGGCCAAACCGCCAGCATCTTTTACTTCATCCGATAGTTTGATATCTGTACCACGACCTGCCATGTTGGTAGCGATGGTTACCTGGCCAGGTTTTCCTGCTTCAGCAACAATGTCTGCTTCCTTTTTATGCAACTTCGCGTTCAAGATGTTATGCGGAATCTTACGCATCGATAACATTCGTCCGAGAAGTTCTGAAATCTCAACCGAGGTAGTACCGACCAATACAGGACGACCGGCAGAAACTAATTTCTCAATTTCTTCAATGACTGCGTTGTATTTTTCACGAGAGGTTTTGTAAACTAAATCCTCTTTGTCATCTCTTGCGATAGGTTTGTTCGTCGGAATTTCAACAACGTCCAACTTGTAGATTTCCCAGAACTCTCCAGCTTCTGTGATCGCGGTACCTGTCATTCCTGATAGCTTGCGATACATTCTGAAGTAATTCTGTAAGGTAACAGTGGCGAAAGTTTGCGTCGCATCTTCAATCTTCACATTTTCTTTTGCTTCAATCGCTTGGTGCAATCCGTCTGAATAACGACGACCTTCCATGATACGACCCGTTTGCTCATCGACAATCATAACTTTGTTGTCCATCACCACATACTCCACATCTTTCTCGAAAACCGTGTAGGCTTTCAATAATTGATTCATGGTGTGAATACGTTCGCTTTTGATGCTAAAGTCTCTGTATAAATCTTCTTTCTGTGCCGCCTTCACTTTAGAGTCTGCATCAGATTCGTCAATTTCTCCAATTTTAACTCCCAAATCGGGAAGTACGAAGAAAGTATCGTTATTTGTCTTTTCTGAAAGGTGAGCAATACCCTTATCTGTTAAATCAATCTGATTGTTTTTCTCTTCTACAACAAACCACAAATCGGCATCTACTTCAGGCATCAACTTATTGTTGTCTTGCATGTAGAAGTTCTCGGTCTTCTGAAGCACCTGCTTCACACCTTCTTGCGATAAGAATTTGATTAAAGCCTTATTCTTTGGTAATCCTCTATAAACTCTTAATAGTAAGAATCCGCCGTCTTTGGTGTTTCCTTCAGCGATTAGTTTTTTTGCCTCGGCTAAAACTCCTACGAGGTGTTTTCGTTGCAAGGAAACCAATTCAGAAACCAATGGTTTTAATTCGTTGAATTCGTGACGATCTCCTTGCGGAATCGGTCCAGAAATAATCAATGGTGTTCTCGCATCATCAACCAATACCGAGTCGACCTCATCTATGATGGCGTAATTCGGTGCACGTTGTACCAAGTCATCCTTTGAATTGGCCATGTTATCACGCAAATAATCGAATCCGAATTCATTGTTCGTTCCGTAGGTAATATCAGCGTTATATGCTTTTCTACGCGCATCGGAATTCGGCTGGTGATAATCAATACAATCTGTAGAAAGTCCGTGGAATTCAAAAATAGGAGCCATCCAAGCTCTATCACGTTTCGCTAGGTAATCATTTACGGTAACGACGTGAACTCCGTTTCCGGTCAATGCATTTAAGTAAACAGGTAGGGTAGAAACCAACGTTTTACCTTCCCCAGTCATCATCTCGGCAATTTTACCTTCGTGCAATACGGCACCACCAATCAATTGAACATCATAATGAATCATATCCCAGGTTACGGGCTTTCCAGCAGCATCCCAAGAATTTGACCAAAAGGCTTTATCCCCATCCAAAGTGATGTGTTCTCTATCACCAGATAATTCGCGGTCAAAAGGAGTGGCAGTAACTTCAATTTCTTCATTGTGGAAAAATCTTGTTGCCGTTTCTTTCACCACCGAGAAGGCTTCAGGAAGAATATCCATCAACACCTTTTCTGAAGCTTCATACGCCTGATCCTTTAAAGAATCAATCTCAGCATAAATGTCTTCTTGTCTATCGATGTCTGCCTCTTTGGCTTCAGCTTCTAAAGCTTCAATGCGATCATCAAAGGATTGGGTTGCTTTTTTAATTTTATTTTTGAACTCTATTGTTTTTCCTCGTAGTTCGTCGTTGGAAAGCGCTGCAATTTCATCTTTGAATTTGTTTACGCTGGCAACAATAGGTTGTAACTTCTTTAGGTCTTTTTGTTGTTTGTCTCCAACAAATAATTTAATTACCGAATTTAATACACTCATTCTGCTGTAATTCTAGTTTTGCTTAATTTTTTAGCACTCGTAAAAGTAATTAATATTCTATTTTCAGAAATATAAACTCAAAAAAAAAGCCTCAATAAATGAGACTTTTCAAGGTTTTGTTTCGGTTAATATTCGTCTTCGTTCCAAAGATAATCTTCTTCAGTTGGATAATCTGGCCAAATCTCTATAATGGAGTCATAGGTCTCTCCTTCATCTTCTATATCCTGCAAGTTCTCTACTACTTCTAGTGGAGCTCCTGTTCGGATTGCATAATCAATCAACTCATCCTTTGTAGCTGGCCATGGAGCATCGGCTAAATACGACGCTAATTCAAGTGTCCAATACATTTCTGTTACGTTTAATTTTCTGCAAAAATAATTTTTTTAGCAAATTATGCAAGTCTTTTTAGAAATATAAATCACAAATAAAAGAACTTTATTTTTTGGTGGGAATCCATTTGATTTCCTCAACCTTTAAATCTTTAGTCAACTTCCGTGCCAGTACAAATAAATAGTCGGAAAGTCGGTTTAAATATTGAAGAACAACATCTGCAACTGCTTCATTTTCATTTAGTTCGACCACCAATCGTTCTGATCTTCGACAAATACATCTGGCGATATGACAATATGACACAGTTGTATGACCTCCGGGTAAGATGAAGTTGGTCATGGGTTCCAACTCAGCATCCATCGCATCAATTTCGCGCTCTAAAAGTTGAATTGAGTCGGAATCTATAGTAAAAATATTGAGTCGATCTTTCCCGCTTTTCAATTTTTCATCCTGTGGTGGTGTGGCCAACATGGATCCGATGACGAATAAATCGTTTTGGATTTGATAAAGAACTTCTTGATAGTGCGTATCTATTTCTTGGTCTTTGATCAGACCTAGGTAGGAATTTAATTCATCTACAGTCCCGTAACTCTCGATACGTAAATTGTATTTGGGAACTCTTGCGCCACTAAAAAGAGCTGTTGTGCCCTTATCTCCTGTTTTTGTATAAATTTTCATTTGTTCCGTCTAACTTTAAGAATTGCAAAGTTACAAAGATTAGACCCGAATTACGAAGTGTTCTTTTCGTTGTTCTTTTCGAAAGAATAGAAGGCCAAAATAAAAGAGATCGATGGTGACTGTGGCTTGCGGAATAGCACACAATTTTTTCCATTTTTCTTGATTAACTTTATCTGTATAGATACCTCTATATATGATGAATTCGATATCTTTTAAATTTTCAGAGGGTAAGAGTTTTATTTTTTTTAAACCGTTGTAATACAATTTATTACACTGTTTATCTAAATAAAAACTTTGATTAATATTTTCTTTCAAATTTAATTCGATTTGAAAATAATCGAGTATCTTTTTTAATACTTTCTTCTCCTTTTTTGTAAGACCATAATCAGTAAAGTTGATGGGTTCTGAATTGTCTTTTATGGACTTGCTATACAACCCTTTTGTTACAAAATTATATACAAAAGGAGAATGAACGCCATGCTGATTCGTAGCTCGAAACCAATATTTTATGTAGTTAAGGATTTGATACAAGCCTATTGTTTTTGACCGTTTATGTAAACCGATTCAATAAGTGAATCTCCGAAGAAATAGGGTAGTTGATGATAAGAATTTAAGGCTTCTGTTATTATAAAGTTGGCCTTTTTGCCTTTTGAAATACTACCGACGTCCGTTGCTAAATCCATCGTGTAAGCAGCATTTAATGTGAGTGCATTGATGGCTTCTTCTGGAGTTAAGTTCATTTTGATACATGCCAGCGATAAGGCCAAATTTAAATTGGAACTTGGCGCTGATCCAGGATTGTAATCTGAGGCAATTGCCAATGGAAGTCCGGCATCGATGATTTTTCGTGAAGGTGTATACGGAATGGATAGAAATAAGGAACAAAGCGGTAATGCCACAGGAATCGTATTGCTATTCTTTAAGGATGTTATTTCCGCATCTGAAAGTACCTCTAAATGATCTACACTCAAGGCATTGTTATCAACTGCTACTTCGATTCCTCCGATGCTATGAAACTGGTTGACATGAACTTTGGCTTTCAATCCATAATCCTTACCTGCCTTTAAAAGACGGTCCATTTGATTCGGAGTGAAATATCCTTTTTCACAGAATACATCAATGTAGTCGGCCAATTCTTCCTTTTCGATGGTTGGAAGCATTTCTGCAATGATCAAATCAATATAATCATCTGCATTATTCTTAAATTCGGTTGGAACTGCATGAGCTCCTAAAAAAGTTGCCTTAATGGGCAAGTCAACCGTTTCTTTCAATCGCTTGATTACTCGAAGCATTTTGAGTTCACCTTCAACAGATAACCCATACCCAGATTTGATTTCAATGGCACCGGTACCTAATCGAACGGTTTTTCTTAAGCGCTCTAAGGACTTGGCAAACAATTCATCTTCTGAGATTTCGGCGATATGTTTTGCTGAATTCAATATACCTCCGCCACGTTGGGCAATCTCTTCGTAGGTCAACCCGTTGATTCGATCTACAAATTCCTGCTCTCGAGTATTAGCAAACACCAAGTGTGTATGTGAATCACACCAAGTAGGCAGTATAAATTTATCGTTGCAATCGACGGTTGGTAACGCAATTTCAGGAAGTTGATGCATAGGGCCATAATCTTTGATATGACCATTTTCAATCCACAAATAGGCATTTTTCAAAATCGGTAATATCTTCATAGATTGGCCTGAAACTAACTGTTCAGAAGCATCACGAACCTGAAGTAATTCCTTGATATTGATAAAAAGTTGACCCATTGAAATTTGATTACCTTAGTGCAACAAACTTACGTAAATTCCTTAAGAATGATTTCAGAAAACGAATACGCTCCGTATTACAAAAATTACATAGAACCCTTTGCCAACAATGGAAAAGGAATCCTAAAAAATCTTACTGATAATCAGCATGAATTTGATTCCTTTATGCGGAAACTTCTCAAAGAGAAACACAATTACGCTTATGCAGAAGGCAAATGGACGATAAAAGAAGTGATTCAGCACATCATTGATACTGAGCGAGTGTTTATGTATCGCGCCTTGTCTTTTGCTCGAAACGGGGAGAATGCTTTATCCGGATTCGATCAGGATGTTTTTTCTATGAATTCTTTTGCCCAGGAAAGGGATTATTACGAGCTATTAAATGAAATGGCCACCTTGCGAATTTCTACGGCGCAAATGTTTCATTGGTTTCATGAAGAGGCATTGACAAGAATTGGAACAGCATCTGGAAATCCCATGTCGGTCCGTGCCATTGGATATTTACTATCTGGCCATCAAATGCATCATTTTAAAGTAATTCAAGAGCGCTATTGCTGAGCCGTACGTGGTTTTAAATAGGTAAGTAGTGCCCACCAGAACAAAGCCAACTCGAGGATGAATCCTTTGAAATAAGGATTAGAAAAACCATCAAATATAAAACTGATAAATCGACCCAGAGCTAAGAATCCCATAAAGATGAGAAGACTGATGGTTGCTGATTTTAAATGACTTTCATGAAAGGCTCCATAAAGCCAATAGCCACCAAAACCAATGCAGAGTAGCATTTGTGCTCGTAAGATATTTCTAAGATCAATGGTCTCTGGCCGGAAGTCAAAGAAGTAGGGAATGGATTGATCGGGAACAAGGCCATAAATGATGCCAACGATAATGATAACAATCCCTGATACGATTAATGGAAAGTTTTTGTTTGATTGAAGCATAACTTAAAGTTATAAAAAAAAACCGAAGCTAAGTTCTTCGGTTTTAAATTATTATAGATAACTCTATTTCAAACTTCCTGTCATGTCTTCAGGTTTTACCCATTCGTCATATTCTTCAGCAGTAACATAACCGAGATTTATTGCCTCTTCTTTTAAAGTAGTGCCGTTTTTGTGGGCGGTATTGGCAATTTCTGCTGCCTTGTAGTAACCAATCTTCGTATTTAGGGCGGTCACCAACATCAATGAATTGTTGACCAATTCTTGAATTCTTGAGTGATTTGGTTCAATTCCAGATGCACAATTTACATCAAAAGAAACACAGGCATCACCAATCAATTGCGCCGATTGAAGCAAATTGGCTGCCATCACTGGTTTGAAAACGTTTAATTCATAATGACCTTGCGTTCCTCCAACAGTCACTGCCACGTCGTTCCCCATTACTTGGGCACAGACCATGGTCATGGCTTCAGCTTGAGTCGGATTTACCTTTCCTGGCATAATCGAAGAGCCAGGTTCATTAGCCGGAATAATTATTTCTCCAATTCCGGAGCGCGGACCAGATGCCATCAAACGAATATCATTGGCAATTTTATTCAAAGAAACAGCCAATTGTTTTAAGGCGCCATGCGTTTCCACTAAGGCATCATGTGCAGCTAAGGCTTCAAATTTGTTCTCAGCCGTTACAAATGGCAATCCAGTAAATTCTGCAATGTATTTAGCTACCAACACATCGTAGCCTTTAGGAGTGTTCAAGCCGGTACCAACGGCAGTTCCGCCTAATGCTAATTGACTAAGGTGTTCCAATGAGTTTCGTAAGGCCTTTAATCCGAAGTTTAACTGGGCTACATATCCAGAAAACTCTTGTCCGAGTGTCAACGGAGTTGCATCCATCAAGTGCGTTCGTCCTATTTTTACAACATCAGCAAATGCTTCTGCTTTTGCTTGTAAGGTATCTCGTAGTTGCTCTACTCCCGGAATGGTGGTTTCAACAATCTTTTTGTACGCAGCAATGTGCATCCCAGTAGGAAAGGTGTCATTGGAAGATTGCGACTTGTTTACATCGTCATTCGGAGCAATGGTTTTCTCTCCTTCACCAATTACCTTACCAGCAATTTCATGAGCACGATTGGCAATCACCTCATTCACATTCATATTGCTCTGCGTACCAGAACCTGTTTGCCAAATAACCAATGGAAATTGATCATCTAGTTTCCCTGCCAATATTTCATCACAAACCTGCCCGATTAAATTTCTTTTGGCCTCAGGTAAAACTCCTAATTCACAATTGGTATAGGCAGCCGCTTTTTTTAAGTAAGCGAATCCATATACGATTTCAAGAGGCATCGAAGCCGCTGGACCAATTTTGAAGTTATTTCGAGACCTTTCTGTCTGAGCACCCCAATACTTATCTGCAGGCACATTTACCGTACCCATGGTGTCTTTTTCAACTCTAAATTTTGTCATTTTATAATTGGTTTTTGAGACTGTGAAAATACGAAATATTGAGGGAAGAGTTGCTAACAATTTGACCTTTTAGAATGTTGAAAATTTTACATTTTCCATTCTTTTAATTCAAAATATATCTTATTTTTGTGACGATTAAAAAATTAGACAATGTTAGATTTTTCAGAATTCTCAGGATTAGTTTTATTCATGTTTATTTTTACAGCCGGTTTTTGGTTGTTGATTTTCTTATTGACTTTTGTAGTACCTTACTGGTTAGGCGGAGTATTATGGGAGAATTGGAAATTGAAGAAAGAAGCTAGAGAAGCTGCTGAAGGCAAATAAGATATTTTACCATAAATAAAAAAAGCTCGTCAATCGACGAGCTTTTTTTGTGCCTGATAGTTGCTGTCATATTATTTAGCAGTTCCTCCGTATTCTTCGAAGTCGTCACCATCTCTGCCGCCTCGGCGGTTTTGTTTTTTCTGTTGATTGAATCTGTAGATAAAGCTCATTCTAATCTGACGCTCTCTCCATTGGAATTCACCATACTGTTCAAATGCCCCTGGAACAAAAGCTGTAGATCTTCTCTTTCTGCTATTGAACAAGTCGCTCACATTTAAACTTATTGTTGCTTTCTTTTTGAATAGGTCTTTACTCGCGGCTAGGTTGGTTGAGAAGATTCCTTCACGAGATGATTGTGCATTACGATCTGGGCCACGGTAGTTCATGTTTAATTGAACATCCAATTCTTTAAAGAAAGTCATTTTCTGGTTCAATCTTACAAAATAAGCCGTGTTTTCAAATCCGAAATCTTGACCCCCGAATTCACCATTTGTTCGCACATTAAACAAGTTGAAATCAGCATTGATATTCCATGCTTTAATAGGTCTATAGTTTAACGTAAATTCAAATCCCATTCGTTCGCGCTGTGATAAGTTCACTGGGAAACGTCGAATGACTGGATCTCCGTTATCGGTTAAATCACCTGTATCTTCTTGAATGAATTCCCAGTTGTCGGCACTTGTGTTGTAGTATACAGAGGTGTTTAACGTAAATTTCTCCCACTTCTTCAAATACCCAATTTCGAATACATCACTGATAACCGGATTTAAATCAACATTACCACTAAAGATATTACTTTCACTTGATCTGCTTGGAAACGGATTTAAAAAGCGTCCTCTTGGTCGTCTGATACGTCTATTGTAGCCAATCGTCATGCTTTCGGTATCGTTAAATTCAATGCCAAGATTTACCGTTGGGAACAAATTACTGTATGATTTCGAATCGGTGTTTGCTGAAGTCTGATTTAAAATATCAATTGCTGTATGCTCAAACCGTAATCCGGCTAATAACGAAACCTTATTGAATTCTTGTCCGTATTGGAAGTACGCAGCATTCACCAATTCTTGATAGTTGAACGAGTTGTTCAAACCAGCATCAGGAACCAATGGTCCATTTGGAAATACCAAACGCTCGGCCAAGTAAAACTGATTGAAGATATCACGATAATTCCCACGATAACCTGCCTCATACTGAATGGTCTCGCCAACAGGATGTACATAATCTACTTGCAATAAGCCACGCTTTTCGTCTTGGTCTTCAATGACCAATTCCAAGTCGTTTAAGATGTTGTTTCCGTTGGTTGTATCAAATTCGGTAATGTTATTATTAATGTCTTCAACTTCGGTTGAGTATTGCGCATTGATGGTCAACTTTCTTCCTTTTCCGTCAAAATTGTTCACGTAGTCAATGGTAAACTGAACTCTATTCTCGTCTTCACCTTCATTTTCAGTTCTTACGGTCGATTCGTTGATTCCGCCTGAGGCATTAAAACGATTAATAACGTTTCGGTTAATATCGTCATCATTTCCAGCGTTGTAAACAATGTTACCAATCAAACTGGAGTTGTCATTGATATAGTACTCAGCACCAAAACTTGTAAACAAACTACGCCCCAAACGGCCGAAACGTCTGGTTTCAACTACTCGAGCATTTTGTGCGTTTGGCGAAAAGAATTGTGAATCTGTGAATGAGTTACCAGGAGTTCCATTATATCTCCAACCTGTATTTGTGAACAAATTCCATTTTGAAGTTCTGTAGTTGGCATTGAATGCTGAACCATAACGATCGGGGTGACCTGCATCCAACTGAATCGAACCATTGAATCCGACTACTTTATTTTTTCTAAGGATGATGTTTAAGATACCTCCAGTGCCTTCGGCATCATACCTGGCTGATGGAGAAGTAATTACCTCAACTCTTTCGATGGCTTCAGCCGGAATTTGACGTAGTGCTTCTGCGCCATTCATTCCTACTAATGCACTCGGACGACCATCAATGAAAATGGTTACGTTACCGTTTCCTCGAAGACTAACATTTCCTTCAACATCCACTTGAACGGAAGGTACATTCCCAAGAACGTCACTTGCATTTCCTCCTCGAACTGATAAATCCTTACCAATATTGTAAATCTTCTTATCCAGTCGGATGTCGACGGTGGTTTTTTCAGCTACGATTTTAATTTCATCCAAAACGGCCGAACTTTCTTTCAATTTAATGACTCCGAGATCGGTATTTTTGGTGATTGATCGATTGTTGAATTTTTGAGATTCAAAAGAAATGAACTCAATGCTGATGTTGTAAACTCCAGCTGGAACTTTCACTTCAAAATTTCCTTTTGGGGTTGTGATTCCGCCGTAAACTTTGTTGTCTTTGGTGTTTTTTGCTACAACCGTAGCGTATTCTAAAGGTTGATTGCTCAAATTATCAAGTACTTTTCCAGTTAATTTAACTTGGTCAACTTTTTGGGCTTGGGTAGTGGTTAGTGCAAGAATTGCAACAATACTAAGAAGTATTTGTTTCATCCGTTAATTGTTAAATTCGGATGCAAATGTCTCGCTAATGTGAGGTTATTGACGTTAAAATGCTGTTAAAGCTAACATCGAATTTGCCTATTTCACTATAAGGTCAATGTTTTCGGGAGGTCTACCCAATACTGCTTTATCCTGATTCACCACGATGGGTCTTTCAATCAATTTCGGGTTGTCTACCATGGCTTGAATCACCTCTGAATCACTGAGTTCCTTCCCTTTGAAGCTCTCTTTCCAAATCGCTTCATTCTTTCTTACCAGTGCCATTGGAGAGATTCCCAATTTGCTGATGATAGACAATAGTTCATCAAAATCTAAAGGGGTGTCTAAATATTTTATAACTTCAAAATCAACACCTTTGGATTCTAAAATAGCTAAACCTTCTCTTGATTTTCTACAACGCGGATTGTGGTATATTTTGATCATTTTTGATTTACGATTTACGATTTACGATTTACGATTTGGGATTTTAGATTTTCGCTAACTTCTAACTTCTAACTTCTAACTTCTAACTTCTAACTTCTAACTTCTAACT
>CAYFJL010000075.1:0-13163 GCA_964343335.1 uncultured Polaribacter sp.
AGTGAATCACACGATCATCAGCATAACTCAATTTCAAATTAGCAGCTTTGATCGGATCTACATCCCCGATGATGTCGGCTACAGTTACATCCGGCGTTGCCAATTTTTCGGCAAATCGCTGCGAGCGATGCACCCAATCAACCGGAGTATCATCACCATGTTCCTTGATCAACTCAGTCGCAAAACGAGAGATGGGTTGAAGCGGATCATCATTGATCTCCGAACCTTTCACTATTGGCATATATTCGTCCAATAAATTCACCATCAAACGCGCCAATCTAGTTTTGGCTTGACCTCTTAATCCTAACAAATTGATGTTATGTCTTGATAGTATCGCCCTTTCAAGTTCAGGAATCACCGTATTTTCATATCCGTGTACACCTTCGAATGTGGTTTGTTTATTTCTAATTCTTTCAATCAGATTATCTCTTAATTCATCCTTAATGGATTTACTTTGATAACCTGATTTTTTGAGTTCTCCTAGTGTCGTTATATCTGTCATGTTAAGGTATTGTTGAAATTGATCACCCCTTAATTCGTTTCTTTCTATTGGTTTCATAATCTTCGAAAATCATCTCACCCAATCCTTTTAGTCCCGTATAAAAGGCTTTTCCTTGATTTGCGTGTGTAAATTCTCGAACGAATTGCATCAAGTAATTGTCTTGTGCAATCATAAATGTGGTAATGGGAATGTGCAGTTTTCTTGCTTGTTGCGCCATCGCATAACATTTGTTAGTGATAAAGCTATCCAATCCCATACTATTCTTATAATATTGACCATCAGGCATGCGCAAACAACTAGGCTTACCATCTGTAATCATAAAAATCTGCTTGTTGGTATTTCTCTTTCTTCGCAATAAATCCATTGCCAATTGCAAACCAGCAACGGTATTGGTATGGTACGGCCCTACTTTCAAATAAGGTAAATCTTTGATATCAATGGTCCATGCATCATTACCAAACACCAAAATATCTAGAGTATCTTTTGGATATCGCGTCGTGATTAACTCGGCAAGAGCCATCGCCACTTTCTTAGCTGGCGTGATTCGATCTTCTCCGTACAATATCATAGAGTGACTAATATCAATCATCAAAATGGTACTCATTTGCGCCTTATGATGGGTTTCTTCAACCACTAGATCATCTTCCGTCATTCTGAAATCAGATACCCCATTGTTTATTTGAGCATTCTTTAAACTTTCAGTCATGGATACCTTATCAATCGAATCACCGAACTGATACTGTCGGTAATCACCTGTATGCTCATCCCCGAGCCCCGTGCTCTTGCTTTTATGACTTCCGGATCCTCTTCTTTTAATTTTCCCAAAAATCTGATTTAGGGCTTGCTGTCGAATAGCCCTTTCAGTCTTAGCGGTTAATGAAATATTTCCACCGTTACCATCTGGATCAATTTCCTCTTTGACGTATCCTTTGGCTTTTAAATCCTCAATAAAATCATCGATGGTGTAATTCTCATCTGTGAGTTTGTACTCAACATCCAATTGACGCAGCCAGTCAATAGCTTCATCAAAGTCACCTGAAGTGTACGTAATTAACTCTTTAAAAATCTCAAAGAGTTTTTCAAATGGCGTCTGATTTGGCGCTTCGTACGAGGTAAAAACAAATCCCTTTCTTTTCATTATTCACAAAAATACGGCTTATCTGTTCCATATCAGAATGCATACTGGTCGTTTTTCTTGAAGAGTTTTCAGTTATAACATAACCTTAACAAATGTTGAACTTCTGTAAAGTATCTTGTATGCTTTAAATCAACTTTTTACAATGAAAACAAATAATTCAATGAAACTTAAATTGTTTCTGTCATTCATTCTTGCGATTTCAGTAGTTGGAATTCAGGATATGGATGCACAACGCAGAAAAAGAAAAAAGAAAAATGCGAAAAAGGAGATGACTGCTCCGAAACCAAAACCCAAAAAGCCGAAGAAATCTATCGCAACCTTGACCAAGTCAAGTAAAAAAATGGAAGGCCTTTTCACTATTTTCCAAGATACCGTAACGGGTTCTGTGAAACTATTGGTCAAAGAAGATCAATTGAACAAAGACTTCATCTATTTTGCTCAAATTGCCGATGGTGTTACTGAAGCTGGTGCATACCGTGGTTCTTACCGTGGCTCAAGCGTTTTTCAAATCAAAAAATACTTTAATAAAATTGAATTCGTAGCGCCAAACACGAACTTCTATTTCGATAAGAACAATGCCATTTCAAAATCGGCTACTGCGAACACCAGTGATGCAACAATTGCAAGTGGAAAAATTCTTTTTTCTGATGCAAAAAAAGGCGAGCATTTGATTGATGCCACCAAGTTGTTCTTATCTGAAACGTTTACAAGAATTAAAGCTCCAAGATTTCCTGGAAGATCACCATTTGCGTTCAGCTTAGGAAGGTTTGACAGTGGTAAGTCAAAAATCAACGAGATTAAAAACTACCCAGAGAACACCAATGTAAAGACAGAATATGTTTATAGCAATCCGTCTGTCCTTAACGGAGGATCTGAGGCTATCACAGATGGTAGAAATGTTTCAATTAAGGTATTTCATGCCTTTATGCAAATGCCTGCCGATGATTATGAAGTAAGAATGGACGATCCTAGAGTGGGTTACTTCTTGACTCAAACCAACGACATGACAACCACAGGAACTGTGAATTATAGAGATATGATTCACCGTTGGAAATTGATTAAAAAAGATCCTGCGGCTGCTGTTTCTGAGCCAGTAACTCCAATTACTTGGTGGATTGAGAATTCTACTCCGGTTGAATGGAGAGAAACCATTAAGGAAGGTGTACTAGCTTGGAATGAAGCTTTCGAAAAAGCTGGTTTCAAAAATGCCATGGTCGTTAAGGTACAACCAGATGATGCCGATTGGGATGCTGGTGATGTACGATACAATGTCTTACGATGGACATCCTCTCCGAACCCTCCATTTGGAGGTTACGGACCTAGTTTTGTAAATCCAAGAACTGGGGAAATCTTAGGCTCTGATATCATGTTGGAATATGTGCATTTCACAAACAGAGTGTTTGCTGACAAACTGTACAACGATGCAGCAAAAAATATGCATATTGAAACCGAGGCGGAATTAGAAGCTAAGAAATTTTTAGCCAAGCATAATTTAATGACTTGTTCAGCGGGTCATGAAATGCATGAAAATTTACAATTAGCGACTGCTGTACTACAAGCGGATGGTGCTTCTGACCTAGACATGGAAGCGATCAAGAAAGAAGGTATGAAGTCTTTGATCATGCACGAGGTAGGTCACACGTTAGGATTGAACCACAATATGAAAGCAAGTCAGTTATTCACTCCAGCACAATTAGCGAATCCTGATTTCATCAAAGGTAAAGCCTTAACTGGTTCTGTAATGGACTACGCTGGAATCAATATTACCAATGATAGAAGCAAGCAAGGACAGTATTATGACATGGCTGTTGGACCTTATGATATTTGGGCCATTCAATTCGGATATACACCGTTTAAAAGCGAAGCCGAAAGAAATGCATTATTAGAAAGATCTACCGAGCCAGAATTGATTTTCGGTAATGACGCCGATGACATGCGTTCTCCAGGAAAAGCGATTGATCCTCGAGTAATGATTGGTGATTTATCAAGTGATCCTATCACCTACTCCATCAACCGATTTGAATTGGTAAACGGAATGATGAAAAAAATCAAAAATCAGTTCTTGAAAGAAGGTGAAACTTATATGGATTTGAGAAGAGCCTTCAACACCTTGCACAGTCAGACCAGAATTGCTGGTGGTGTAGTTTCAAGATTTATCGGTGGAGTTTACGTAGATCGTTCGGTTTATGGACAAAAAGGCGGAACACAGCCTTACACGCCTGTTAGTTTGGAAGATCAAAAACGTGCTATGTCTACATTGAAAAAATACATCTTTGCACCGAACGCATTCAGCACACCAAATGATGTTTACAATTACTTAGCGAGACAACGAAGAGGATACAACTTCTTTGGTGGACCAGAAGATCCAAAGATTCACGAACAAGTATTAGGCTATCAGACGAGTGTATTAGCGCATTTAATGCATCCAAATGTATTACAACGTATGACAAACTCTGCCTTATATGGTAACAAGTACAAATTATCTACTTACATGACGGACTTGAACAATATGATGTTCAAACCAGATGTGTATGGAAGTATTAATACTTTCCGCCAGAATTTACAAGCAGTGTATGTGAAGCGATTGATTAGTATGGTAACAGGTAGAACTGCAAACAGATTTACAGTTCCTGCTAGATCTATGGCGATTTACAATCTAAACTTGATTAAGTCATGGGTAAGCAACAATACTGGAAACTTAGCTACAAAAGCACATAAAAAACACATCAAAACATTGATTACAAATGCAATGGATGAAATCAAATAATTGATTTATAAATAATAATAAAGACCACACTCCTTCCGAGAAGGGCTGTGGTCTTTTGTTTTAAACATATGGAGAAGGTTTTAATTACAGGAGGAACAGGTTTAATAGGAAAGCATTTACAAACACTTCTAAAAAAAGAGGGATTTACGGTTCGAATCTTAACTAGAAAACCAAGAAATGAAAATGAGTTTAAATGGGATATCAAAGAAGGTTTTATTGATGAAAAAGCCTTTGAAAACCTTGACCACATCATTCATTTAGCAGGCGCGGGCATCGCGGATAAACGTTGGACTGCCAAGCGCAAAAAAGAAATTATTGACAGTAGGGTTGAAAGTGCTAATTTACTGTTCGAGAAAACCAAGACCTTAGGGTTACAATTGAAAACTTTTGTTTCTGCCTCTGGCATCGGATATTACGGTGCAGTGACTTCCGACAAAACATTTAAAGAAGAGCATGATGCGGGTAAAGATTATCTGGGCACCGTCTGTAAACTCTGGGAAATTGCAGCCTTACAATTTGAAACACTGGAGATTCCGACAACAATATTCAGAACGGGAATTGTTTTAAGTAATGATGGAGGGGCATTGGTAAAGATGAAAACTCCAGTAATTACTCCTTTAGGGAGCGGCGACCAGTTTATGCCATGGATTCATATGGAAGATATGTGCCGGTTGTATTTACAAGCGATTCAAGGTGAATTGACCGGAATCTTTAATGCCGTAGCTCCCGAACATCAAACCAATACCTCCTTTTCCAAAAAGCTCGCAAAAAGTCTTAAAAGACCATTTGTAAGCATTAGGGCACCTGAGTTTGTGCTAAAAACCATTTTTGGCGAATTGGCCATTATTCTCTTAACGGGGAGCAAAATTTCGTCGAAAAAACTTAAAAAGGAAGGATTTGAATTTACCTATGAAACTCTAGATAAAGCTTTAAACAACCTATAACTTAAAACTACTGTCATGAAAAATGTATTGCTTATTATGGGACTTTTACCCATGCTCATCGGATGCAACTCCGCATTAAAAAAATCTAATCAATTTGAGATATATAAACCTAGCTAAAAATATTTGGAGCGAAGACCTCGAAGAATTTCTCAAAAAATCATTACCATAAAAAACAAAAGCCACTTTTTCAAGTGGCTTTTTGATTTTGTTTTCTTGTTTTCTAAAAAGTGGAGGTAATGTCTAATGCAACTTCACTCCATGTCTTTGAAACTCCGTCTGAACCAGTATGTAAGTCTTTACATATCTTATTCAAGGAAGCTAAAGCGGCACCTGCGTTCCATTGGTTTACGTCGATTACGGCCTTCATATTAAACTCGCTACCAGCTATTGTATAAGTGAATGGTACATCGTGAGATTCCCCATTCATAGTAATTGTGGCAACACCGTTTGTATCATCAGAAATAGATAGTTTTCCAGATAAGGTTTTGGTATCTGTCATCACATCAAAGAAAAACTTTCTGATTTTGTAATCTCTACTCGTATCTAGGGTCGCCAAACTCGTAATTGGAATTGAGAATTCTGTGTTATGGATGGCTTCTTTTACTGATTTTCCTTCACCTCCTGAAACAACTTCTACTTTTTTAAATTGACCCTTAACAGGAAATTTTTCGGTAAACTTATAAGCGGTAAACACGATCTCATTTTTGGCATTTTGTACTGCAAATGCTGCCGTCGATTTTTTCTTTGTTACCTCCGTTTTTTTATCCGATGAATAAGAGGGTTTGCTGTCTTTTCCTCCGCAAGCTACAATGCCCAGCATCAGCACAAAGACGAATAATTGAAGGGTACGTTTTTTCATAATTTCTAATTCTATACTTTATTTTTCAGCTATTACTTGGACACCACCTTTGACGGTGTCTCCAATATTTACTTTCACATCACTATCCAAAGGAAGAAAGATATCTACTCGAGAACCAAACTTTATGAAACCTGCGTCGGTTCCTTGTGTTACTTTATCTCCCTTCTTAGCGTAATTTACAATTCTTTTCGCTAAAGCCCCAGCAATCTGACGATATAATACATCACCGAAAGTTTCATTACTCACAACAACTGTTGTTCTCTCATTTTCGGTTGAAGACTTTGGATGCCAGGCCACCAAATATTTACCAGGATGGTACTTACTATATTTCACTTCCCCTCCTAAGGCATATCGCGTAACATGCACATTGATGGGAGACATAAAGATAGAAACCTGAAGTCGCTTGTCATTAAAATATTCAGGTTCTTCGACCTCTTCGATAACCACTACTTTTCCATCAACAGGAGCAATAATAGCGTTATCGTTTAAAGGTGTTTCTCTTTTCGGGTTTCTAAAAAACTGTAGAATTAAGACCAAGAAAACCAACAATGCAACCTGAATGGTCTTAACAATCCACAGGGAATCGATAAAGTTTTCGGCCAAAAGTATTCCTGCAATTACAATGCTAAATGTGATGAAGATTATTTTGTATCCCTCTCTGTGAAATCGTATCATTAAAAAATAGCGATATGGTGTATGTACAAATATACAAATGGGGCGGCAAACAACAAGCTATCTAGGCGATCAAAAAAACCACCGTGTCCAGGAATTAAGGTTCCACTATCTTTTACTTGCGCAATTCTTTTAAATTTTGATTCAATTAGATCTCCTATGGTACCAATGGTACTCATGATTGTTCCAATCACCAACCAACTGATTAAATTCAAATCTTTATTGAAATAATGAATACAGGCTGCCGCAATTAAAGTAAAAACAAAACCACCGATAAATCCTTCAACCGTCTTTTTAGGTGATACGGATGGGAATAACTTTCGCTTCCCAAAATTCTTTCCGACCAAATAAGCAAAACTGTCGTTGGTCCAAATCATTACCAAAATTCCAATAATCAAGTGAGGTCGATATTGTCCATTTAAAAAAGGAAGAATAATGATAAAAACAGCCGAGAAAATAATGTATCGCACCGAAATGATAAACCGCAACAAGTTACGCTTGAATACAAATCCTTTGTTCACAAATAGCTGGTACATCAAAATTACGGAAGACACCAGAGAAAGCGCTAAAATTGGAGTGATAATACTTTCAACCTCTTCAATCACAATAAGATACACCAACATCGCATAAATGAGATAAACGATGGTGTATTTGAAATTGATGATTCTCGTAAATTCGAGTAAACAAAAGAATCCCAACAAAGTTGCGTAAGCCACATAAGAGAGTTCAGAGAATAAAATGGCAGATAGAAAGAGTACCACATAGATCAATCCGAATATACCTCTCTGATAAAAATTGCTCATCCTACAAATCTTCTAAGAGCAGCAAATATAAGTTTTTTGAGTTACTGTTTCCGTAGTTTAAGAAGCTATCATCGGAGTTATTTAACTGATAGTTTCTTATGGAAGAAATATTGGTTGGAAGGTTTTCTTTGTTCTTTCTTTTTATTCCTGTTAAGCCTTGCCCTGTGTCTTTTACAATCTGACTCGTTGTAGCAAAAACAACAAAATCATCGGGCATTTCATTCAATTTTGTACTCTTTAATTGATTGGAAGAAAAAAGAATGTCACCATTGTCTGCAATTAAATGTTCACAAGTGGTAAATACAGGTAAACCGGTTTGCATAGTTTTTAAGGGAGAAATCTCTTTTTTATTGACGAATTTTTTTAGCTCTTTGTTCAATAGGTAGACCTTATCCCATTTGTTTTCCTTGAACACGCTTGCCAAATTCTTTTGTACTTCTGCACTTTGAACACAATACAAGAATTTTCCTCCTTTATCCAAGAAATTATGAACGAAGAGGTCATCAAGCGATAAATTGACATTTTGCTGAACAACCTCTTCTTTTTCTTTATCTGGTATGTTAAAAAGCTTTTTTAAAAAATTCATTCAAAAAAGTAATCACACTAGTTCGTTTCAGTTTGTTTTTCTTCTGAAGTTTCTTCGGTATTCGCCTCTACTTCAATCACCGTGGGCTCATCTTGTTCGTGAGGTCTTTTTCCGAATATTTTTTCCAAGTCATCTTTAAAAATCACTTCTTTCTCTAAAAGTAATTCTGCAAGCGTAATTAACTTGTCTTTATTTTCCTTGAGGATTTCGATGGCTCTTTCATATTGCGTTTCAATAATTTTTGAAATCTCCTTATCGATACGCTTTCCAGTTTCTTCACTATACGGCTTTACAAATGCATCGTTACCGGTTGAATCGTAATAAGTAATATTCCCAAGCTCTTCGTTCAATCCGTATACGGTTACCATGGCTCTTGCCTGTTTGGTAACTTTCTCCAAATCGCTCAAGGCTCCTGTCGAAATTTTATCAAACATAATTTTCTCTGCAGCTCGTCCTCCCATGGTTGCACACATTTCATCTAGCATTTGCTCAGTTTGTACAATCATTCGTTCTGCAGGCAGATACCAAGCAGCTCCTAAAGATTGTCCACGAGGAACGATGGTGACTTTTACCAAAGGTGCAGCGTGCTCTGTCATCCAACTTACCGTTGCGTGTCCGGCTTCATGGAAAGCAATCACTTTCTTCTCTTTCTCGGTGATTACCTTATTTTTCTTTTCTAGTCCGCCAACAATTCTATCAACTGCATCTAGAAAATCTTGATGGGTGATTTGTTTCTTTCCTTTACGAGCAGCAATCAAGGCTGCTTCGTTACACATATTTGCAATATCTGCTCCTGAGAATCCAGGAGTTTGCTGTGCTAAAAACTCAATATTTACGTCATCATCCAATTTCAATGGTTTGATGTGTACTTCAAAAATTTCTTGACGTTCTCTAATATCTGGAAGATCAACGTAAATCTGTCTGTCAAAACGACCCGCTCTCATCAATGCTTTATCTAAAACATCAGCCCGGTTTGTGGCAGCCAAAACGATTACATTGGTGTCGGTTCCGAAACCATCCATTTCTGTCAATAACTGATTTAAAGTATTTTCTCTTTCGTCGTTACCACCAGTCATACTGTTCTTACCTCTAGCTCTACCAATGGCATCAATCTCATCTATAAAAATGATAGAAGGTGATTTCTGCTGCGCTTGTTTAAATAGGTCTCTTACTCTGGATGCACCAACACCCACAAACATTTCCACAAAATCCGATCCTGATAGGGAGAAAAACGGAACACCCGCTTCTCCAGCTACTGCTTTTGCTAATAAGGTTTTACCAGTTCCTGGAGGTCCTACTAATAGAGCTCCTTTCGGAATCTTCCCTCCTAATGAGGTGTATTTCTGTGGACTTTTCAAAAAGTCAACAATCTCTTGAACTTCTTCTTTCGCTCCTTCTAAACCAGCAACATTTTCAAAAGTGGTTTTCACCTTGGTATTTTCATCAAATAATTTCGCTTTGGATTTACCAATGCTAAAGATTTGACCTCCACCACCGGCTCCGCCAGCTCCAGACATTCTTCTCATGAAGAATAACCAAATGGCGATTAAAAGGATGAACGGCAATAAACCGAAAATTCCTTCCCAAATACTTTGACGATCCTCATTACCAAAATCAAGTTCTAAACCATACTCTTTTTTCGCTTGATCTACCGTTTCTTCAAAATATTTTAAGTCTCCGAAATTGTATTCATACAAAGGTGTACCCGGTCTGTAGAACGCCGATTTTACATGCTTCTGATGCTTTTGTTTGCTAATCGCATCTTTTTTAATGTAGATCTCTGCAATGTTCTTGTTGATGACCAAGATCTCTTTGATATCATCATCTTTCAAAATTTCAAAAAACTCATTTTTTGAAATTTTTTTAGAAGCTATTCCTCCACTGTTTAAAAAGTTGAAAGCAATAATCGCAACGATAATTGCTCCATAAATCCAGTATGGACTGAATTTGAATTTTGGTGTGTTTGGATTTTTATTTGAATCTGCCATGTTGTTTCTTTCTTGCTGTTTAGACTGTTTTCACCTCCGTAATTTTCGCATCTCCCCAAAGGCTCTCTATATCGTAAAACTCTCGTACGTGTTTTTGGAATATATGAACCACCACATTTACATAATCTAACAATACCCACTCAGAATTTGTTAATCCTTCAGAATGCCACGGCTTGTCTTTTGTTTCTTTACTTACAAGCTTTTGAACGGCTCCAGAAATGGCATTAACATGAGTGTTGGAAGTACCCGAACATACCACAAAATAATCGCAAACCGTATTATCTATTTCTCGTAAATCAAGGAGTTGTATATCTTCTCCTTTTACATCATCAATTCCTTTAATTATAAACGAAATTAAATCGTCTGCACCTACGTGGTTATTCGTCATTAATAAAATTTAATTTAAGGCAAAGTTATTATTTTTTTTGAGTAATTTGTCTAAACCAATTATACTTTACACAATTATTTAACAATTGAAAATCATCAAACTTGATACCATTAATTCGACAAATTCTTTTTTAAAAGAAATGTCCCAAAATGGTGCTTCTGAGAATTTCACAGTGGTGGTTGCCAAACACCAGACAGACGGCAAAGGTCAGATTGACAAAAAGTGGATTACTGAATCAGGTAAAAACTTAACATTCAGCTTATTGTATGTTGACAATTTACTAATCTTAAATCAGAAATACATCAATTTGGCCGTTTCCTTAGCCATTTATGAAACCTTAGATGAGTTGAAAGTGCCAAACCTGTCAATAAAATGGCCTAACGACATAATGACAGGCACCCAGAAAATTGCTGGCATCCTAATTGAGACTTTAATCAGAGGACAATACATTCACAAAGCCATAATTGGCATTGGGTTGAATGTAAATCAAGATACCTTTCCAAATGAACTACATCGAGCCACCTCATTGAAATTGGTCACGAATAAGGAACATCAATTGGACAGTGTTCTTATGGATTTATTGTTGAAACTAAGCGAGAAATTAGCCATTGTTACCGAAAAGAATTATCCGAAACTTGAAGCTGCCTATGACAAGGCACTTTACATGAAAAATGTTACTACTGATTTCCGTGACAACAAGGGAAGAGTCTTTACAGGAAAAATAACAGGCATCTCAAAAACAGGCAACCTGCTTATTGAGGATAGCAATCAACAAACTTTAGAATTCGGAATTAAGGAAATAAAATTTGCCTAGAGTTTCTCCAGGTTTTCCGTTAAAATTTCAATGAATGAAGTCAATGGTTTTTTCACCATCATGGCCATCATCATATTAAATTTACCGTTGAAGTCAAGTTGTACTTCAGAAGTGTGGTCATCAATCGCTTCGATATCTGCCGCCAATTGAAAATCCAACTTGCTACTAGCCGCACCGAGTGTCACATTCGAAAATTCAGTTTTGTCTTCCAAAACCAAACGGATTTCTGGCATTCCTTTCAAAGCAAACAAGAAAGACTCACCGTCTACTTCAAATTTCTGAATATCCTCAGGCATGATTCTCTCAAAATTTCCAACATCAGCAAAAAAATGATACATTTCTTCTGCCGATTTATTTACGATTACTTTGTCTCCTGATATATTCATTGATTTGATTTTTTTAAGGTTTCCATTCACTCGGATTGGTTCTCCAATCTTGAAGTAAACTTAATTCTTTTTGGCTAATATACTGACTATCTAAGGCTTGCTCAAGTAAAACTTCGTAATTACTCAAAGTTTTCAGATTCACATTGTGCTTTTCAAAGTTTTCTGTCGCAACATCAAATCCGTAAGAAAAGATTGCAACCATTCCTTTAACAGAAGCACCGGCTTCTTTCAAAGCATCTACTGCTGCCAAACTACTCTTACCCGTACTTATCAAATCTTCAATAACAACCACATTTTGACCAGATTCTAGATGACCTTCAATTTGATTTTTTCGACCGTGCTTCTTTGGTTCAGGTCGCACATATACAAAAGGAACACCCAGTTCTTGTGCAATCAATACGCCAATAGCAATGGCTCCGGTTGCAACACCTGCAATGGCATCTGGTCTACCGAACTCCTCTTCTACAATCTTTGCCATCTGTTCCTTCACATAAAGTCTTACAGGAGGAAAAGATAATGAAACTCTATTGTCACAATAAATAGGTGATTGCCAACCAGAAGCCCAAGTAAAAGGGTTTTCTGGACTCAACTTTATCGCCTTAATTTGGAGTAAAAGTTCCGCAGTTTTTTTTGCTGTATCTTTGTTTAGAATCATGCCCACAAATGTATAAAGTTTTTATAAATGATAAACCAATTATACTAACTTCTTCTTACCAAAATGAAGAAGATTTTACGGTTCAACTATTTAGAGAAACGGTTGTGGATGAAATCATTTACCGACTTAAAAATGAGAGTCTTGAAGGCATTATTTTATTCTCTGATCAACTCGAAAAAGACTGGAACACCTTTCAAAAAAGCTTTAAAGTAGTGCGGGCTGGCGGTGGTTTGGTATTGAATATGAACAAAGACATCCTTTTTATTTATCGCAACGACAAATGGGATCTTCCCAAGGGACGCATCGAAAAAGGAGAGTCGATCGAAACTACAGCAATTCGAGAAGTGGAAGAAGAATGCGGAATTGATGGATTGCAAATCTTACAGAAACTTGTTACTACCTTTCACATTTACTTTCAAGACCAATATTGTTTGAAAGAAACCCATTGGTTTTTAATGGAAAGTGATTATTCTGGCCCCTTAACTCCACAACTAGAGGAAGGAATTACCAAAGTGGCTTTTATTCCGCAACATGACGTTGAAAACATCATCCAACAGTCTTACAAGAATATAGATCTCACATACAACATCTACAAAAACCTGAATATTTAAAAATTGCTTCTATATTTGCCGACTTAAGTTATTCTCATGGCAAGTTTTAT
>CAYFJL010000076.1:0-3407 GCA_964343335.1 uncultured Polaribacter sp.
CTTTCTTTCAAAAGGATACACAAATGTAGTATTTATTTACTACAAAACAAGAATTATTTTAAAAAATTTACTAAAAAAGAATGCGTTATGATTCTTAACTATTACGTTTAAGTCTTTATTTATTGTAGTAAACTACTGTAATACAGTACTGTAAATAAGAATTTACACAATACATTAAAAGTGGTATTTTGTTAATTAAGTTTACTTCAAAAAGTTATTTTTTTCTGAAATACATTATATAGCTACCTAACAAAACATGAATGACTAGCTATATTTAGTTGTGAATTAAGAGTGAGATTACAGGTTCTTATAAATAAGGATTATATCTTCTCTATAAGATATTGGGCTGTATATGACGTTTGATGATTTCGAATTTCTTCTGGTTTCCCTTGGAATAAAAGTTCTCCACCTAGTTTACCTCCTGTTAGTCCTAGATCAATTAAATAATCAGCACATTTAATTAAATCCAAGTTATGTTCAATAACAATAATGGAGTGTCCTTTTTCGATTAAAGCATTAAAACTTTTTACAAGTTTTTTAATATCATGAAAATGAAGTCCTGTTGTTGGTTCGTCAAAAATAAAGAGTCCCTTATCTTTTGTATTCCCTTTTACAAGGAATGAAGCTAGTTTAATCCTTTGGGCTTCACCACCTGATAAAGTGGAAGAGGATTGCCCTAATTGCACATAACCCAATCCTACATCATATAAAGGTTGTAGCTTCTGAACGATCTTATGTTCAAGATTTTCTTTAAAAAAGGTAATGGCTTCATCAACGGTTAGATTAAGAATGTCATCAATAGTCTTACTAGCAAAAGTAACTTCAAGAACTTCTTTCTTGAATCGTTTTCCTTTGCAAGTCTCACATTCCAAATGAACATCAGCCATAAATTGCATTTCTATGGTTACTTCTCCTTCACCTTTGCAGACCTCGCATCTGCCACCGTCTACATTAAAGGAAAAATGTTTGGGCTTGTAATTTCGGACTTTGGCTAGTTTTTGACCTGCAAACAGTGCTCTAATCTCATCATAGGCCTTAATATATGTAACTGGATTGGAGCGAGAAGACCTACCAATAGGATTTTGATCAACAAATTCCACACTACTAATTTTGGTAATGTCTCCAGTAACTTTGGTATGTTGACCAATCTTTTCACCATATCCATTCAATTCTTTCTGAAGGGCAGGGTATAATATCTTCTTTACAAGTGTGCTTTTACCAGATCCAGAAACTCCTGTTACCACAGTTAATGATTCAAGAGGGAAGGAGACATCGATATTTTTCAAGTTATGTTCTCTTGCTCCGAGAACTTCAATTTTGTTTTTTTTGTCTCTTCGCTGCTTAGGGACCTCTATTTGTAATTGCTCATTTAGGTATTGCGCAGTCAAAGAATTGCTTTTAAGCATATCGTCAAAGGTACCAGTAGCTACAATTTCCCCTCCTAAAGAACCCGCCTCTGGGCCAATATCAACAACATAATCTGCAGCTTTCATAATTTCTTCATCATGTTCTACCACAATTACGGTATTTCCCAAATCACGCAGTCTTTCGAGTACTTTTATCAATCGTTCTGTATCCTTTGGATGGAGTCCGATACTCGGTTCATCCAAGATATACATGGACCCCACCAGCGAACTTCCCAAAGAAGTTGCCAAATTGATGCGTTGACTTTCTCCTCCTGATAAAGTGTTTGAAGTTCTATTTAGCGTTAAGTAGCTCAATCCTACCTCGATCAAGAATTGCAATCTACTCGTTATTTCTTTTAACAGGCGCTCTGCGATCTGTGTATCGTAGGCATCAAGCGTCAAGTTACTAAAGAAGTCATGCAATTCATCAAGCGGAAGCGTTACAAGGTCTGAAATTGATTTTCCGGACACCTTTACATAATCGGCCTCTTTTCGTAATCGCTTCCCATTACAAAGATCACATTTGGTTTTTCCACGATAACGTGATAACATGACCCGATTCTGAATCTTATAACTTTTTTCCTCCAAAGCCTGGAAGAAATGATGAATACCTTTAAATCCTTTGGTACCATTCCAAACCAGATCTTTTTGTTTGTCCGTGAATTCAAACCAAGGTTTGTGGATTGGGATATCATATTCATATCCCTTATTGATTAAGTCGTCTCGATAATGTCTGTAAGAAGCAGTTCGGTAGGGAAAAATAGCATCGTCATAAATCGATAATCCTGTATTTGGAATCACCAAGTCTTCGTCTATACCGATGACATTTCCATATCCCTCGCATTTTGGACAAGCTCCATATGGATTATTGAAACTGAACAAATGGGTATTGGGCTCAAGAAAGGTCATTCCGTCCAATTCAAATTTATTGTTGAATTCTTTTACCTCATTTAATTCAAGGTTTTCGATATAACAAACACCTTTTCCTTCGAAGAATGAAGTTTGAACGGCATCAGCCAATCGGTTTAACGAATCTTCATCCAAACGATTAACGATTCGATCAACGACAAGAAATACTGGGTTGTTATCATAGTCATCAACCGGAAACGCATCAAGTCGATATACCTTATCGTTCCATTTTAGACGAGCATATCCTTGCTGCTGAAGGACATTGATTCGAGTTTGAATAGATGTATCCTCCGAAAAAGAAATTGGCGCTAAGAGTAGTAATTTGGTTTCCTCATCAATAGTTTTCACAAAATTGATAACATCACTCACGCGGTCTTTCTTCACCAGATTGCCTGTAATAGGAGAGTAGGTCTTTCCGATTCGCGCGAAAAGTAATTTTAAGTAATCGTAAATCTCGGTGGATGTTCCCACTGTTGATCTAGGATTTGTAGAATTTACTTTTTGTTCAATAGCAATGGCAGGAGCAATCCCTTTGATATAATCTACTTTTGGTTTGTCGAGCTTGCCTAAAAATTGACGTGCATAAGAGGATAAACTTTCAACATACCTTCTTTGACCTTCTGCATATAAGGTGTCAAAGGCTAGAGAGGACTTTCCTGAACCTGAAAGCCCAGTAACAACAATAAACTTATTCCTTGGAAAAGCAACGCTTACATCCTTTAAATTATGGAGTTTTGCGCCTTTTATGATAATGTATTCCTTTGGGTCTAAAGTCGAAATATCCTCTACAATCATCCTCAAAAAATTAAGCTTTAAAAATACGACTATTTTGAATGACAATAAAGGTTATTTCATCATTCTCAGTAAAAAGATTTGCATTCTTAGAAAAAATCTTTCATATTTGTAACTGATAACCACACAATTAGAGCGTATTTAAAAAATTACTTTAATAACAAATAGTTAGAAAAACGAGAGATGCTAGTCTCTTTTAAAGTAATTTAATATGCAGAAGAATAAAGTTTCAGACGGTTCCCTAGTCAAAAGTTACATCAATGGAGATGAAGCTTGTCTAGAAATTCTTATTAAAAGACA
>CAYFJL010000076.1:3507-12681 GCA_964343335.1 uncultured Polaribacter sp.
GGTCGTATGCGTTACGCATTGATCAATTTGAGAAAATTAATAGAAAAACACAATATTGTATTAGTGAATTAACAATAAAAGAAAAGTTTCATCGTTACTACTTTAAATACAACGATTTAAATAGTCTTATATGATGCAACTTTACTCAAAAAAGTCATCCGATTTAAGGATGCAACCTAGAAAAGAAACAGTTCAATTTTTGATTAATTTTTCCAAGTCGCTAACCATTGTAAAAACCAAGTCAAAAAATTTCATTGAATTGAATTTGAATTAAGAGTGGAAAAAGCCTCAACAGTGTTGAGGCTTTTTTTTTATGACTTTATTTGTTGGTAATACTTTTTGATTACCGATTTCCTACCAACCGTTTGGGTAATTACATCATTTTCTAAATCCCAGCCTCTAGCTGGTGAGTATTCCCTGCCATACCAAATAATTTGTAAGTGCAAATCGTTCCACAGTTCTCTTGGAAACAAGCGTTTTGCATCTTTTTCTGTTTGAGTGACACTTTTCCCATTGGATAAGTTCCAACGATACATTAATCGATGAATATGAGTGTCAACAGGGAAGGCAGGAACTCCAAAAGCTTGGCTCATCACTACACTTGCCGTTTTGTGTCCTACTGCTGGAAGTTTTTCAAGGGCTTCAAAACTTTGAGGCACTTCACCATTATGTTCTTCAATGATGATTTTAGACAATCCGTAAATTCCCTTACTCTTCATGGGGGATAATCCACAAGGTCTGATAATCTCCTTAATTTCTTCAACCGTCATTTTCACCATATCAAAAGGATTATCGGCCTTAGCAAAAAGAAGGGGAGTAATTTGATTCACGCGGACATCCGTACATTGAGCTGACAACAGAACAGCAACTAATAAAGTGTAAGGATCTTTATGATCTAAAGGAACGGGGATTTCAGGATATAACTCTTGCAGTTTGTCAATTACAAATTGCACTTTTTGTTGTTTGTTCATGACTTTAAATTCAAATCAAAAATAACGAATACTTTTCTGAATAGTCGTATTTTTGTTTAACAATACGAAACTCTAAATAAACAAAAATGACATCATTACAAAAAGGAGATCAGGCTCCAAATTTCGAAGCAAAAGATCAACATGGAAATACCATTCGCTTACAGGATTATTTAGGTAAAAAATTGGTTTTGTTCTTCTACCCAAAGGCTAGTACACCGGGTTGTACGGCAGAAGCTTGTGACTTACGTGATAATTACCAAACATTTTTAGCCAAAGGTTATGATGTTTTAGGGGTTAGCGCTGATTCAGCCAAACGTCAAGAAAATTTTAAAAACAAGCACGAGTTGCCTTTTCCATTATTAGCTGATGAGGACAAAGTTGTCATCAATGCTTTTGGTGTATGGGGTCCAAAGAAATTTATGGGTAAAGAATACGATGGAATCCATAGAACTACATTTATTATTGGTGAAAACGGAGTAATTGAAGAAGTAATATCAAAGGTAAAGACGAAAGCACATGCTGCTCAAATCTTGAATTAATTACCTTTTTGAAATAAGAATCAAAGGGAATGTCATTGTTGGCATTCCTTTTTTTTTTAGAAGCGCATGTTCATTTTGAAATTCAATACCCGACTGGTCATGAAATTAGGGATTCCGTATTGTCTTTTGGAATAAACATCCCGAACCCAGGTATTGGTAATCGCGTTTTGAATATCAAACATGTTAAAAAGTTCAATCCCTGCGGTCAACTCTTTGAATTGAGATAGCCATCCAGATTTAAACTGTTTGTTTGCATCAACGAACACATAGGACACCCCTAAATCAGCTCTTCGGTAATCTCTCAATCGATCTTGAAACTGATACACATCAGCATAAGCAGGTGCTCCACCGGGAACTCCAGTATTGTACACCAAATTCAAATAGGCTTTCAAATCGGGAAGGTTGGGAACATAGTCTTGAAAAAGGATGGCGAACTTCAAACGCTGGTCGGTGGGTCGTGCAATGTAACCACGATTGTTTTGATTCTCCTCAGTTTTTAAGTACCCCAAACTTACCCAGCTCTCACTTCCTGGTACAAATTCGCCATTTAAGCGAAGATCCAAGCCATAGGCATACCCTTCAGTGTTGTTATTTGCCTGATATCGAATACGAACATTATCCACCGAATATGCATTGATGTTCGATAAATCTTTATAATAGACCTCTGAAGTGAGTTTAAAAGGTCTATCCCACATTTGGAAGCTATAATCCATTCCACCTACAATATGAATCGATTGCTGGGCATCCAAGTTAACATTCACGTTTCCATTGAAATCTCTTAGCTCTCTGTAGGAGGGAGGTTGCGCGTAGAGTCCGCCTGATAATCGGAAAAGCATGTCTTTTTCCCAATCTGGTTTGATCGCGAATTGAAGTCGCGGACTTATAATTACATTCCCCGATGAAGTTGCCGAATTTCCAGTAACACTCCAGAAATGAGCTCGAACACCGATATTATACCAAACTTCATGATTTCCCCAGAAGGTTCTTTGATTGTATTGTGTAAAAGCCGTAAATCGATTGATATCAACATTGTTTTCCGTTCTTATATTCTGGAAAGGAACAATTTCACCCTCAAAAGGTTGATAAGGTTGATTGTTCATCGAATGACCCGGAGGACGAATCGTAAACCCTAAAGAGTCGATTACTTCCCATTCTCTAATTCGATCGCGAATATTTTCTTTTTGATATTTGGCTCCGAAATTCCATTGCGTTTTTCCTTTTTTCAGCGTGGCTCGAACTTCAGTATTGGTAATCAAAGCATCCAAATCGTTTCTAGCATGATTGATTTGTGAGCCGATTCCCTGTGCAAATTCAACTTCCCCAAAATTCTGTGAGCCTACATTGGTGTCGACTTCACCAAGGGCATAGGAAGCAGCTATGTCAAAATGCTCTTCTTCTTGAGTGTTATATCTAGAAACTGTCGCTGTAATATCTAAATTTTCATTCACCTCAATTTCGGCGGATAAAGCACCGAATAAGGTCAAATAACTATCTTTTTCTTGACCTTGATAAAAAACAACCAATTCCAATGGATCTGCAACCGTCCCGAATCTCGTTCTTCTCGTGAGTGGTTGGTAATTGTAATTGTTCACTGAAAAGTTTCCAAGAAAATTTAAAGTCATCTTCTCAGACATTTCATAGGAAACAAAAGACTGAACGTCAGAAAATATCGGTCTGAAATTGGTTTCAATCTGTTTGCTATTCACAAAAAGACTATTGTCGCGATAGCGAGCTCCTGTTATGACGCTTAGTTTCTTATCTAAAAACTGATTTTCATAGGTGAAGCTTCCACCTAAAAAACTTGCTTCAACGGCAATGCTTTCCTCTGTTGGGCGTCTGTAGGTGATATCTAGAACAGATGAAAGACGATCTCCATATCTCGCTTGGAATCCGCCAGCAGAAAAATTAATATTCTGCACCATATTGGTATTGATGAAGCTCAATCCTTCTTGTTGGCCAGAACGGATAAGGAAAGGGCGGTAGACTTGAATGCCATTGACATAAACCAAATTTTCATCAAAATTACCACCTCGTACATTGTATTGGGTACTTAGCTCATTGTTATTACTCACGCCAGGTAAGGTCATCAAAACGTTTTCAATACCAGAATTAGGTCCGACGATATTCTTCGCTTTTCCAACATCAATTTTGGTGATTCCAGTTGCGCTATTGGTTTGATCCTTAATAACAATTTCATCAAGTTCTTCCGTTTTTAGAACCATTTTGGGAGAATATCGCACAACAGTTCTTCGCTCAAGAAAAAACTCTTTGATAAGTGTTTTATGGGCAATGTGGGTAAAAATCAAGGTAATTTTCTGATCAAGAGGAACGCGAATTTGATAAAAACCATTTTTTGCCGAAGAAGTTCCTTTGTCACCAAATTTTACGGAAACATTTTCTATGGGTTTGTTTTTGGAGTCTTTGACATATCCTTTGATATAGGTAAAATCTTGACTAAATATCGCTAAAGGAAAAACAAGAAGAAATAGAAGAGTGTGTCTGCCCAAAATTGGAAGTTTTACTTTTTAAAAAACGTTGCTGAAAGCTCTTTCGTATTTCCAACATTGTCTGATACTACAATTTTAAAGATATGTTTGGTACCCTCCAACTTTTTATCATTAAAATTATAGGTTAGAATACCTTTTTTATGATTGAATTCCATCAAAATCCATTTCCCATCAATGGTAGCTCTGTAATTTTTAATTCCGGATTTCCGGTCAGAAATTCGAACCTTTAATGTTTTGAATTTTGTAATCCATTGCTGATCCTTAAAATACAACAAACGAATCTTAGGAGCTTCTTTATCAATTCGTAATCCGTATTTACCTAAAGTTTTCGTTGTAGTATATATAACCGAATCTCTCCGTTTGGTTGTCTGGTATCTAGGGTACTTCGGATTCTCTAAATTGACAATGTATAAGTGTTCCTTATCCTCCTCAGGATAATCCGTAATATTGAAACGGATGGTGTAATTCTTATCCAATGGAACCGTTGGGGTATGGATTTTCGCCACTTTGTTTTCAACGGAGAAATCCAGATATTGATTCTCATAAAAAGTGTTCTTTGGAAAAGCAACAGTCACGTGTTGTTCTTTCAATGAATGAAACTTGCTTTTATCGATGAAATAGGCGGTTGAATCAATTGGTTTTGTAAAAAGTGGAATTGAATTTACACCTTGAACCGGAATGTTAACTTCGCTAGAGTTGCCTTCAAAGTCCTTTACCACTATTTTCACTGTATAACTCAATCCGTTTTTAATGTCGATGATTCCATTGTTTTTAAGGTTGCTGTATAAGCTCAAACGGTTGGCATTTTCCTTAAACGTTTTCTGGTAACGCCGTCTGTAGTTTTTGAAGTGTTTGTAATCGATATGGAGATTGATGAATTTACTTTCAGAAAAAGCAAAGGTTTCAACATCGAAATAATAAACAGATTTTCCATTGACAAACATTTCAAGACTATACACGCCGTTTTTGTTGGGAGCAAAATTTAGTCGGTCGAAAGTATTGATTCCAAATCCAATAGCTCCATTGGCGGTGATCCTTGAGGTTACATATTTTCCATTAGCGATAGGTTTTACAGCAATTTGAATATCTTTTTTCTGTCCATTGATTTGGGCATAATTGGATAGTGGATAGGCTTTGATTGATTGGATTGTTGGAAATCTATTGTCGAGAACTTTATATCCAAAGTGTAGTGGATTGATCACTTTCTCGGTTCTTGTATCTCTAATTTCAAAATGAAGATGCGGCCCGCCAGATCCTCCGGTATCACCAGAATAAGCAATGATCTGACCTTTTTTTACTGGGAACTTATCCTCCTTAAAAAATAAGTTTCCGGTATAATAGCTTTCCTTCTTGTACTGAATGTCCTTCACATATTTCTGAAGCGTATCGGCATATTTTTGTAAATGAGCATATACCGAAGTAAATCCGTTGGGATGGGTAACATAAAGTGCTTTTCCGAATCCGTATTGAGAAACTTTAATGCGAGAGACATATCCATCAGCAATTGCATAAATAGGTAAACCTTGCCGACCTTGGGTTTTGATATCCAATCCGGAATGAAAATGATTGCTGCGGAGCTCACCAAAGGTTCCAGATAAAATCAACGGAATATCTAATGGACTTCGAAAATAATCTTTAGGATAGGTTTTTTGCTGTCCTAGGGTTGATACAAAGGAAAAGATCAGAAACAGATAGATTGTGAATTTCAATTGCAATTATTTGTTTTTAATGTAATAACGAGGCGAAAATAGGGCTTTAAATTCAAAATTCTTCAATTAAAGTAGGGTCCAAAATTGCTTTTGTAAAAAGAGAATATTATATTTGTATAGATAGTTTTTCTAGACAAAGCAAGTATGGATAACCTTCTTGAAGCCATTGAAAAGTTAGAAAATAAAATCGATGTTTTACTTTCAAACTATGAATTTTTAAAAAAGGAAAATGAAATATTGCTTCAGAACGTTTCCGTTTTACAAAACGAGGTGCTAGAACATAAGCAGGAATTGGTAAATCAGAAAAAAGAATATGATTTATTAAAGATTGCAAAGACTATCGAAGGCAGTAGTACAGAAACAAAAAATACCAAATTGAAATTGAATGCCTTAATCAGAGAAATTGATAAATGCATCGTTCAATTACAAGAATAAAGTTCTTTACTTGTGGAAAAACTTAAAATTAATGTTGTTATCGCGGGTCGAAATTACCCTTTGAGTGTTTCCTCGACCAAAGAGGAAGAAGGAATGCGAAAGGCTGCGAAATCTATTAATAAGTTAATTTCGTTGTTCGAACAAAACTATGCAGTGAGTGATAAGCAAGATGTATTGGCCATGTGTGCCCTTCAATTTGCCTCAAAACTTGAGATAGGAACAATTCAGAAGCAATCCACAAACAAAGATGTTCTTGATAAAATTAACCTGTTGACCGAAATGGTTGACAATCAGTTACAATAAGTTCTTTAAAATAAAAACATAATACTGCCTACATTAGTAAATTGTTTGATAAACTCAACACTAATCTATTATAAAGGATGAGTCGTAGTTGCTATGGCGTGCCGCATTCTACTTGTTAGAATCCGCGGATACTTGATCAACTAGTTAGTCCTAAACCTGATATAATGGAGTTTATAAAAACCAGACTGATGTAGGCTTTTTTTTATACCACTAATTAACCATATGGAAGGATTACTAATGCCTATTTTACTCGGAGTAGTGATAGGCGCAATTATAGGATTTGTTATTTTAAAAAGTCTCGAAAAGTCCAAAGGAAAGAAGATTCTGAGCGAAACAAAAAAAGAGGCTGATGCTATTTTAAAAGAAGCAAAGATTGATGCTGAATCAATCAAAAAAGACAAAATTTTACAGGCCAAAGAAAAGTTCATTGAACTAAAAGCGGAACACGAAAAGTTCATTTTAGGAAGGGAAAAGAAGATGTCTGAAGTAGAAAAGCGAGCTAGAGATCGTGAATCTCAGATTGCCTCTGAATTGGACAAAAGCAAGAAATTGAATCGTTCGCTTGAGCAAAAATCCAATGAATATAATAACAAGATAGAGCGTTTAGAGAAGAAGGAAAACGAAGTTGAAAAGCTCCACCAAAGGCATGTGGATCTTCTTGAACAAATCTCTGGATTCTCTGCTGAAGAGGCTAAGAAAGAACTCGTTGCATCCTTAAAAGATGAAGCCCGAACTGAAGCTATGGCTTTTGTTCAAACATCTATTGAAGAGGCGAAACTAACCGCCGACCAGGAAGCTCGAAAAGTAATTCTTGGAGCCATTCAAAGAGTTGGAGTAGAACAAGCTATTGAAAATTGTGTATCTGTTTTTAACCTTGATTCCGACGATGTAAAAGGTAGAATTATCGGGCGCGAAGGAAGAAATATTAGAGCTTTAGAATCTGCTACAGGAGTTGAAATTATTGTTGATGACACACCAGAAGCAATCATTCTATCTTGTTTTGATCCTGTACGACGCGAAATCGCTCGATTGTCAATGCATAAATTGGTAACGGATGGACGAATTCATCCAGCGCGAATTGAGGAAGTTGTTCAGAAAACGAGCAAACAAATCAATCAAGAGATTGTAGAATTGGGTAAAAGAACCGTAATCGATTTAGGTATTCACGGATTGCATCCAGAATTAATTAAGATTGTAGGACGAATGAAATATCGTTCTTCTTATGGTCAGAACTTACTTCAGCACTCGAGAGAAGTTGCCAATCTATGTGGTATCATGGCTGCAGAAATGGGGCTTAATCCGAAGTTGGCAAAACGAGCTGGATTGTTACACGATATCGGAAAAGTTCCAGAAACCGAAAGTGAATTGCCTCATGCCTTACTAGGTATGCAGTGGGCAGAAAAGTATGGTGAAAAAGCCGAAGTTTGTAATGCCATTGGTGCTCACCATGATGAAATTGAAATGAAGAGTTTAATTTCTCCAATCGTTCAAGTGTGTGATGCTATTTCTGGAGCACGACCTGGTGCAAGAAGACAAGTTCTTGATTCCTACATTCAGCGTTTGAAAGACCTAGAAGAAATTGCCTTCGGATTTAAAGGTGTGCAAAAAGCGTATGCAATTCAGGCTGGTAGAGAACTACGTGTAATGGTTGAAAGTTCTAAAGTAAATGACGCAAAAGCTGCCGAATTATCCTTCAATATTTCACAAAAGATTCAGAATGACATGACTTATCCGGGTCAAGTAAAAGTGACGGTTATTCGTGAAACTAGGGTAGTTAACGTTGCCAAATAAGCTTATCGTCTAGGATGGAAAGTTTCTAGCACATCCTTTAGATAGGTTTTATCTAAGTGCACATATACTTCTGTTGTGGTAATGCTTTCGTGACCTAACATCTGTTGAATAGCTCGCAGATCTGCTCCGTTTTTTAATAGGTGAGTAGCAAAGGAATGACGAAAGGTATGCGGACTAATCTTTTTTTGCAAACCAATAGATTCAGCTAAATTTTTAAGAATGATGAAAATCATCTGACGCGTTAATCCTTTTCCTCTTCGATTTAAGAACAATGTGTCTTCATGTCCTTTTTGTGCCTCAATGTGAATGCGATCGGACTGAATGTATAGCTTGATCAGTTTTTGGGCTCTTTTATGAATCGGAATAAAGCGTTCTTTATTACCTTTTCCAATTACCCTTATAAATCCTTCTTCAAAAAACAAATCAGAAATTCGAAGTGTAATCACTTCACTCACCCGTAAACCACAAGAATATAAGGTTTCTAATATGGTCCTGTTTCTTTCCCCCTGTGGATGAGATAAATCAATGGCATCAATCAGACTATTGATTTCTTTCTCAGATAAAGTGTCTGGGAGTTTTAATCCAATTTTAGGTGACTCTAACAAATCCGTAGGATTGGTATCTCTATAATTATCAAAAACTAAATAAGAGAAAAAACTGCGCAGACCTGAGATAATTCGAGCTTGACTTCGAGCACTGACAAGCTTAGAAATGGTATAAACGAATTGCTTGATCTGTTCGTTTGAAATATGAATTGGAGAAACGGTAAGCTCATTTTTATGCAAATACGTAATGAGTTTCTCAAGATCTCTTGTATAGCTATCAATGGTATTCTTTGATAGCCCTCTTTCGAGTTTTAAATACGAAGCATAATCGTCAATAGCAGTTTGCCATTTCATAAGCTAAAAATAAACTATAT
>CAYFJL010000077.1:0-12653 GCA_964343335.1 uncultured Polaribacter sp.
ATAATTCATTAGATAATATGGAATTTTAACAGACTTATAGGGCCTAAAATTTGTAAAATTCTTAATTTTACTATCGATTAAATAAATATTCTTCAATGGAAGCACATTTTGAAATCAACGAAGTAACCAAGAAATTACCCAAGCACTTACACAAGTTTATTGTAAAGCAACCTTATGATGAGTATACTCCTCAAAATCAAGCGGTTTGGAGATATGTGATGCGCTTAAATGTAGATTATTTGAGTAGGGTGGCGCATGATTCCTATGTAGACGGATTGGATAAAACCGGTATCTCAATTGATGGAATTCCGCATATGGAAGGAATGAATAGAATTCTTAAGGAGATTGGTTGGGCAGCTGTTTCGGTAGACGGATTCATTCCGCCAAATGCCTTCATGGAATTTCAGGCATATAATGTCTTGGTGATTGCCTCAGAAATGCGAACCATTGATCACATCAAGTACACACCGGCACCAGATATTATTCATGAGGCAGCTGGGCACGCTCCGATCATTGCAAATCCGGAGTATTCAGAATATTTAAGAAGATTCGGTGAGATTGGAAGCAAAGCAATTTCTTCTTTCAAAGACTATGAAATGTATGAAGCGATTCGTTTGTTATCTATATTGAAGGAAAATCCGAATTCAACGGAAAAAGAAATCCAAGAAGCCCAAGAAAAAGTTGAGTGGCTTCAAAACAATATGGGCGAACTTTCAGAGATGGCTCAGATTCGAAATTTACATTGGTGGACGGTTGAATACGGCTTGATTGGGGATGTGAAGAACCCAAAAATTTATGGGGCTGGATTGTTATCATCCATCGGAGAAAGTACTTGGTGTTTGAAGGATGAGGTGAAGAAGATTCCATATAGCTTGGATGCGGCCAACCAAAGTTTCGACATCACCAAACCACAACCACAATTGTATGTTACGCCAGATTTTGCCTATTTGAGTTTGGTGCTAGATGAGTTTGCCAATACCATGGCATTGCGCACCGGTGGACTTTCTGGAGTTGAAAAATTGATTGATTCTAATAATTTAGGAACTATCGAATTATCAACAGGAATTCAGATTTCGGGCGTATTTTCCAAAGTAATCAAACATAAGAACAACAAAGTTGCCTACTTCCAAACAACAGGGCCGACCGCTTTAGCGAACAGAGATAAAGAATTGATTGGTCACGGAATTACCTCTCACGCAGACGGATTTGGAAGTCCGGTTGGTAAATTGAAAGGGATCAATCTTCCTATAGAGGATATGAGTCCGAGAGATTTAAAAGCCTACGGAATTTACGAAGGCGAAGAGATGCGACTAGAGTTTGAAAGTGGCGTTGTTGTTCAAGGAAAAGCCATCACCGGAACACGTGATTTACGAGGAAAGATTTTAATCATCACACTTGATAATTGTACCGTTACCTATGGAGATGAAGTATTGTTTCACCCAGACTGGGGTATTTACGATATGGCCATTGGTACCGATGTTATTTCCGCTTATGCGGGTCCTGCGGATGTAGAATCCTTCGAAGATATAGGGAAAGTATCTACTACTAAAACGGGCAAAATTAATTATACGGAATCTGAAAGGGAATTGTTCAAATTGTATGAGGAAGTACGAGAGATGCGTGAAACAGAATCTTCCACACAAGCAAAAGTCAGTGACATTTTTACCATGGTGCGCTCAAAATTCGCAAAAGATTGGCTATTGGTTTTAGAGTTGTATGAATTGGCAGTAAAACGTAATTTTGCAAACCAGTTTGAAATTCTAAACTATTTGGAAAGTTTGCAACAAAATGATGAGCTTTCAGGTTTGATTGAGAACGGGCTACAATTATTAAACGTTAAACAAGAGCAAGTATAATTTATGGGATTTTTCGATTTTTTAAAACCAGGATCTTCAGAAGACCAGATTAAGGAATATCTAGGCAAGGGAGCCGTGGTTTTGGATGTTAGGACTTTAGGAGAGTATCAAGAAGGACATGTAAAAGGATCAAAACATATTGTTTTGACAACCGTACCTTTAAATGTTGATGAAATTAAGTCTTGGGGAAAACCAGTGATTGCAGTTTGCAAAAGTGGTGGTCGTAGTGGACAAGCCACTCAGTTTCTTTCCAACCATGGTGTTGATGTTCTTAATGGCGGACCATGGCAGAACGTTGCTTCGGTCCTTGAACAATAGTCTATATAATATTCTGATTTTTGGCCTTCAAAACAGCTTCCATCTTGTTGTGGACCTGTAACTTTTTGTAGATATTCTCGATGTGTTTTCTAACGGTTGAAGGTGAAATGATTAGGTTTTCGGCAATTTGGTGATAGTTTAACCCCTTACTCAAATGGGTGAGAATCTCTGTTTCTCGCTTCGAAAGTTGTACTTTTTCTTTATCCACATTTTCAAAGGATTGAAGATTGGCACCTCTAAGTAGTTTGAGTGTTTTTAGGGCAATACTAGGTGTCATTGGGGCCCCACCGTTCAAGACCTCCTGAATACTATCATATAAACTTTTCGGGTCAATTTCCTTCAGTAAATATCCATTGGCACCTGCTTTAATCGATTTGAAGACATAGTCGTCGTCGTCGACAACCGTCAACATAATTACTTTGATCTGAGGATACCTTTTTTTAATCAATTCAGTAGCCTTAATTCCGTTCATTACTGGCATCTGAATATCCATCAAAATCACATCAATATTGTGATTGTCCTCTAATTGCCCGATGAGTTCAGCCCCATTGTTTGCAACAAACTTCACCGATTGATCAGTAAAGAGGCTCAGTTTTTCTTTAATAGCTTTTGCTAGAAAATGGTTGTCTTCAGCGATACAGATTTTTACCTTCATGATATTACTTGTTCTCTTATAAAGGATATTCTAAAATGATACTCGTTCCTTTTCCCTCTTCGGAATTGATTTCAATAAGTCCGTTTATTTGGTCGGTTCTGGTTTGCATATTGCGTAGCCCATTACCCAATGCTACCTCCTTCTTATCAAAACCTTTACCATTGTCTTTCACTTCAATAAAGAGCTTGTTTTCTTGTAATTGAGTGACAAGTTCGATTTGAGAAGCGTTGGCATATTTAATGGCGTTATTAATCCCCTCTTGAACAATTCTGAAAATTTGAATTCCAACATTGGAAGCTAATTTCGCATCGCTCTCTGCGGTATTGGATGTTATGAATTGAGTATTGGGTACTACTTTTTTTGCCTTTTCTAAGTATGAATAAAAGCGAACGGTTAAATCGTCAATACTTATCTCATCCTTATTCATAGCCCAGATCGTATCTCGTAATTGATGAATGGTGGTTTTAGCAAAGTCACCAATTTCATCCAGTTTTCCTTCCAAAGAATGCCCCATTTTGTTTTGAATGTATTTCAAATTATCTAAGGAAGAAATAATAAAGGTTAACTGAGAACCGATGTTGTCATGTAAATCCCTTGATATTTCTAGTCGCTGTTCTTGTAGTTTGTTTTTAGTTTTGATTTGAGACAATTCTTCTTTTAAGGTCATTTCTTTTTCTAGCTGAACTCGTTTCATCTTATTCTTTTTGTAAATGAAGAAAAAGATGGTTCCAATGAGTAAAAAGGCGGCTCCTAAATAGGTGAGAATTAAATTCCGTTGTTTGATTTCTAGATCTTGCGATAAAATTTTTCGTTCTTTCTCTAATGTTTCAAATTCAACTTGAAGCTGTGCAATCCGATTGTTGGTATCGGTATTTAAAATACTATCCTTTAACTGGGTATAAACTTCAAAGGATGCTATGGCCATCTCATAATCTCCTTGTTTTTTGTAACATTTATACAAATACTCTTTGGCATATTTATAAAGTGGAAAATAGCCATTTTTCTTTGCCATCTCACCTCCCTTGGTATAATTGGCAATGGCTTTGTTTAGGTCGTTTTTCTTGTAGTAAAAGTCACCGATATAAAGGTAGCTGTCTGCTATTCCGTAGACATCATTTCTTTTTTTTCGAAGGTTTAAGGCATCAAAGAAATATTTTTCGGCGGATTTAAAATCACCTTTTTTTAGATAAACCTCAGCCATATGAGTTTGTGCAAAGGGGATGGAAACACTGTCTTTTTGCACCACACTCAGGTCTAGCGCCTTTTTGTGAAAATACAGGGCGCTATCCAACTCCTTTATTCGCTGTTTTAGTACTCCGTAATTATTATATCCGAATTTTAGATTTTTTGAATTGGTGTTGTAGTTTTCAAGGATTCGAATTCCTTTATTCATGAAGTTCAATCCTTTTTGTAGGTCTCTATTTTTTATTTGCCAACCGAGAGTGAGGTAACAATGAGCATAGGATTCAATATCATCATTTTCTTCAAAAATTTTTGCGGCCTTCAGGTTGTATTCGATAGAAAGCTCAGGTTCAGAGGAAAAGTGATAGGCAAGGGCTATTTGTGTGAATACTTTGGCTAATTGTATTGCATCATTTTCATCGCCTAATAGGCTGGAGGCTTCTTTGCTGATCTCGAGGAATAACTTGGCATTTTTCAAAGCCTTATCATAGGGGATATCAATCACTGCAGCCACAAATGCCTTGGCATCTGTAGTTTTATCCATTTGAGAAATACTATCCAAATAGCTCAATTTTTGAGCATTGATGGACATCCCAAAAGAGAATAATATCCATAGGATGATATGTCTTGTGATATTATTCATAACTTCTTTTAGATTGGAAGGGAAGAATAATAGCTAAGGAATAGTGGATGTTGATCAATTCTAATTTCACCTTGTCAAAAGCTTGCTGAGTTCGGTTTTCTAAGTTAAATATTTTATTTTCAATTATATCCTCATTAAAAATCATTCCCTCTGCTCGGATTTCCTCTTCTAGTTTTTGAATATCAAAATGCTGTCTTTTTTTCAGCTGATGAAGTTCTTTCACTTTGAAAAAAAGGTATAGGATTATTCCTGTGAAGAATGCGATAAAAATAATTTTATGGAGCATATGGGGTGGCTTGGGAAGGTTTTAGAAAACAATGGTTGGCTCTGTCATATAACGAACCAACCATAGGATTTCACTTTTCTTTTTCAATATTAATTTGTGAATTGGCCATAAAAAGTAAATGGTGTCGATGAATCAGACATTACGTTGATTTCATTTAAAGTTCCATTTTGGGAGGCAGATATAAAGTAGGCAACGTTTGCATTACAACTGTCGTTAAATGCTACTTCAGTGTTACTAAATTGCACTGGATTTTTTAAGGTGATACAATCTTGACCATCTATTTCCACTGTTAATTCATTGTTGTCTAAGGTGAATTTTGCTGTAGTACCATCTGAATATGGACTACCAGGTTGTGAGGAGGAAAAGGTGAGATTATGAACTCCGTCTAAAGAACTGGGTACAGTTCCTGCGGTTTCATTTCCAGCGAAAGTGTAAACGCATTCATCACAGCCAGAAGCACTACTTGTGTCGTTACTGGTGCAAGCCGCTAATGTGAATAACAAACAAAGACTTACTGCAAATTTGATTCTGCTTTTCATGAGATTCAGGATATTGATTATAGTTCAAATATCCGCACTCTCAAGGCAAAAATAAATACGGCAATTGCCGTATTTAACTACTTAGTCTATCAATGATTTTTTTCGCATCTTTCACGTTTTCTTTGGGAATCGGAATACGATATTCGTCGTTTGTTGGTCCTTTCCTAGTAATCCATTGAATGTCAAATTCTAACAAATTCATGCCATTGGAGGCTTCGATAAGTTTGATGTTTTTAAGTCGACGTTGATCGCTATGGAATTCTATGGAATGTTTATTGATTTTTAAGAATTTGTCAAAGATTTTAACTTCGGGATTGGATACATTTTTGACGAGGTATTTGTAGTTCAGTTTCTGCCTTAAATACGGGATCAAAATTGCAAAAGGAATTGAAAAAACTAAGGCAACCAGAAATGTTGTATTGCGAAGAATCATAAGTCCGACGGTACACAAAATTGCAATAGCAAAAGCAAAATAGTAATTGTCTTCTTTTTTATTCTTCAATTCAACGGTCACATAATCATTCCAAAAAGACTGGGTGTAGGTGAAGTGTGCGATGAGATTACTGGGTTTCATGTGGTTCTAGTTTGAATTAATTCCTTACAGAAGGCAAGACCTTTATATCTTCTTGATTGGAATGTGATTTTACAAAGTTGGTGTCAAAAGTTAGACTACCGGTTGAGGAACCATCTTTAAAACGAATACTTCTAAAACTAACTTGCTCATTTCGATCGCTTACGGATATTTTTTTGATCCAATTACCAAGTTTATCATACACATAATAATTTTTTATTGTAGCGTTTCTTTTACCAGTGGTTATAGACTCAGTCAAGTTGCCATTTTTATCATAGGAATAGGTGGTAGTTGATCCTGAAAATTTACCAGATGAACTACGATTTTGAGCTTTATTGTTTATGAAATTGGTACGAATGGTGGCTCGAACATTTCCATTCCTTCGATCATAGGTCGTTCGAACTTCCTTTTTTGTATTGCCCTTATAAGTCACTGTTGTTTTTGCTGTGCGCTTCTTTTGATAATTGTAATCTAGTTTTTCAATCATTCTACCTTCAGAGTCATTTTGGTAGGTTGAATAGAAGACCCTTCCATCGAAAAACCGAGCTTCGTTCTTTATGAGGTGACCCTTTTCATCATACATCAAATATAGATCTGAACCGTACTTACTTTTCTTTTTACTCACATTTAAAATGGATATCAGCTTGTTGTTTTCATTATAGTTGTAAGCACTTGAAATTGTATCAGTTTTACTGTAATTACTTTTCGTATAAGTTTGAGATTTTACCACCAACCCTAAATCATTGTACATCGTTTTGCTGAATGATTTTCTTGTAAATCCTACATTCTTCGAATCATAAATGTAAAAGACTTCGATTACCTCACGAACGTCTTTATTAAGACCTTGAAAAGATAAGGTATACGGATTTTCTTGGGCATCTAGTGAAAGTGTTAGGAAAAACGTGAAAAGTATAAAGATGATTTTTTTCATAGGTAAATCATTAATATTGAGCGATTTCAATTTAGGATTATTTTTTCACTTCATAAAAAACCCCAAGTTGTTCAAAAGGAATCAACCGTTTTTAGAACTTGTTTATCCTAAAAACGGTTGAATGAATTAGCTTAAATCTTGTAGGCGTAGATGCTATTTTTACTTGCTTGATAATAGAGGATACGCTCCATTTCATCTACGATATAGGTTGGTTTTTTATCTTTCAATAATATTTCTTTAGTCTTTTCACCTGAATCTTTATCGATTTTTACCAATCCAACACCTGAACTCAATTTGGTCAAAATAAAATTGTCATTCTGAGTTTGGGCGGATGCTTTGAATCGCTTGCTCATCGCACTAAAGGAGGCACCAGCAATTTGAGCAAAGCCCTTTGAATAACTATCCATTTGAGCACCGTAAGAATTGTAATTTCCGATGGAGTTTTTATTGGCACCCGCTCTGTAAGCAGCACTAGCCGATACAGCCATTGAAGTTACGGCCAAAGCGCCAGATAGAATCTTCATAAAGGTGCTTTTGGTTGGCGATTTAAAGTGTTTGTGATACATTTCTTTTCCATTTGAGGAAAGTAGCATCATATTTTGACTTGATGATAATAGGATATTTCCATCTCTCAATTCAATTTTTGATGGCATTTCCTTTCCTTCAAATTTCGGAGAGCTAAGTAGTTCGTATTTACCAGAAGAACCATCAATAGAGTATAAACCATCACTACAACTCAATAAGAATCTCTTATTCTGGGCGTCATAGGCAGAAGCCACACTTTTGGATTGTTTGTATTTTAATTTCTTGCCAAAAACAGACTCACCTGAATTTTCATCGATAATATCGGCATCCTTGGCTGTAATGTATAGAATTCCTGATTCGGTTCTGGCAAGTGTACTAATACTTGGACCTGTTTTTAGCGGTTTTTTCCATAAGGGAGTACCATCATATTTGATTTTATTAATTCCGCCACTGGCAACTCCAAAAATGATTCCGTCGTCTTCTGTGTAAAAATGACTTACCAAACCTTTCGTTTTCGGGGCTTTGTCCCATAAATCCTCACCAGAATTGGCGTCAATAAAGTAGATTTTTGATTCTGGGTTTTTCCCATATACATCCGTGAGGACGGCAATTCCATTGGAAAGAAATTCAGTTTGTCGAACTTGACCTTTCAGTTTGTTACCGTCCTTCCAAGAAAGACTTCCATTGTTATTGATGCGATAAATAGTGGTGTTTTTAAGATTGGATGACTTTTGGTACGCATATATTGCCTCCTCACTGGCTTCAATGGAGGTAGCTTTTTTAAGGTCAGCCGTCCAAAGGGTGTTTCCAGAGGCCAGATTGATACAATCTACTCCCTTATTTCTTGGGATGTAAAGGTTGCCGTTCAACATATCAGCAGAACCGGTAACATTGTTGTTTCCTTTTTGCGGAATGGTATGTTCTTCGTTTCCAGTAGCCAAATCAAATACAGCAATGGAATAATTCTGTCCGATTTTCCCTTTTATCTTTCGCATTCCACTTACCACTAACTTATTTTCAGGAAGAATGATATCTCGACTTGTAATAAATGTAAAATCCTTCGATTTGGAATCAAATAATACTTGTCCGGAGACAATATCAATCACGAAAGTGACTCCTTTCAATCCATTGGCGATAAACATCGCATAAGGTGTTCCTGGTTGTAATTTGAAGTTTTCTTCTTTAATATTTTTCCGTTGGTCAAAAAGGAATGTTGGTTTTGATTCATTAGGTCTAATACCATAGATACCGTTTGAAGTAGATACGATTAAAGTTCCTGGATCTGACATTTTCATCCATTTAATAGATCCTAAATCGTTAAAAGCATTGTCTGGTTTTTCTGCTTTTTGAGCCTGTGCAATTGTCGCCACAAAAAGAAAAATGACTAAAACCGACATGTTTTTTAGAAGTAAAGTTTTCATAAGAACAAAAGTTTAAAGTTCAGTTCCAAAAATCTAAAAAGTGGTTTTTGAATTCAATAGGGCACATGCCCTATATTTTACCTAATCGAATTTGATATTCGGGAATTGTTGTTGGATTCGATCGATATTAGCCGAAAGTTTCTCTTTAAATATTTGATGCGCCTCAGAATTTTCTTGAAATGGCTTGTGAGCTAATCCTTTCTGAATGGAGTCGATTTCATTCATTGTCGGGAAAACCTTGGGTTCAATCCATTTCCTTTTAAACTCCTCCCAAATGTAGTCGATGGCTAATTTACTTGGGTGAATCAAGTCGTCTTTGTAAAAACGATAATCCCTCAATTCATCCATTTGAATTTCATAGGACGGGAAGTAATGCATTGCTCCCTCGTTCTCAATGACATCGTGGATTGCACTGATTAAGTTCGACTTACTACGATTGTTTTCTATCAATCCGTTTCTAATGTGACGAACAGGGGAGACCGTAAAAATCAATTCAGCATCAGAATTTTGAGTGTGGATAGCATTTTTGATGTTTGCTAAGCTTTGTTTAATGGTGTCAATCGAGAGAAGCTCTTTGGTAAATTCCTGTTGAGGTACTTTATGACAATTGGCCACCATTTGTCCGGTGGATTTATATCGATATACCCAAGCCGTACCTAAGGTGATGAGAATATGAGAGGATTTCTGTAAATAATCATGACCTCGAATGATGGCTTTATTGAGTTGTTGGAGAAGTAATGATTTATCCAGATTGTTTAGCTCTGAATGAGCTTCGAAGCTAAAATATTGTTCATCCAATTGGTGAATTTCTTCTGCAGTAAATAATTTTTTCGACAGGCTTCTTTCTACATAATTTTGAATGGCCAATGGATGAAAAAGAATACCAAATGGATTCTGAAGAAGGTTAAACTTGAAATAAGAAAGCTTGTTTCCAATATTTACGCTAAAGCACGAACCAATGGAGAAAACATTTGATTGATAATCAATCAGGTTTTTACAATCTTGATCAAAATGCACTCTGGTTTGCAGCTTCATGGAAATGAATTGGAAGCCTAAAAGTACGGATTTTAATACTTAATTAACTTCTTGGTTTTCGAGATTCCGTTGCTTTGGTAGTGAACAAAGTAGTTGCCAGTTGAAAGACCAGAAATATCAATCTGAATGGTATGTTTAGTACTCGAATAATTTTTGTTGGTAATCGTTCTCATTACCGCTCCTAAGCTATTGAATAGGGTAATCTTTACATTTCGGTTGTACCCTGCAAACTCGATGTTGAGGAAATTGGAAGCCGGATTCGGATATACCTTAAGATCTAATTCTGGTGTGTTGAATGTATTTGTGGAAAGTGCAGCATTACAACCGTCTTTAAATACATCCAAAGCATTGAAACTTCTGAACAATACAGTGTTTGCATCAGTTACAGTACCACCCAACCAATCTGTAATAATGGTTCGATACACATCTCTGAAATCAAACTGCATGGGTACTCCTTCGAATTGGTCAACCTGCGTATCGATCTCTGGAGCATCCCCTAAAATCTTATTATTTACACAATCCCCAAATAGAAACATTGGAGCCGCGGTACCGTGATCAGTACCCAAAGCACCATTCGACCGAATGCGACGACCAAATTCTGAATAGGTCATCCCTACCACACGATTGTTAATGTTCAACAATTCTAAATCTTCTTGAAAGGCCGCGATGGCATCTGATAGTTCTTGCAATAAATTCGCATGGATTCCGACACTATTATTACCATCAATAACTTGACTGTCGTGCGTGTCGAAGCCGCCCAATTGAACGATATATACTTTGGTTTTTAATCCACCTGCAATCAACCGGGCAACATTTTTCAATTTTTCACTCAAGTCGGAATCCGTATACTTGGTTGAAAGTGAATTCCCTTGAGCCGCTGCGTTAGTGATAACTGAAGCATAGGCATTGGTTTGTTTCGCAATATCATCTACAAATTGCAAGGCATCCCCGTAGCAGTTGTTGGGTAAATTGGTATTGTCAAAAACACTCGCTGTACCCGGGTTTTCAGGGTCTGTCAAGGCCATCGAAAAATTGGCATTGGTTCCCTGACAAGTTTCGGAAACTATTTTTCCAATGGTTATAGCAAAAGGATGTGGGTGATCATCATTCGGATACCCTGTGGGGAACTGGTCGTTTTGCAAAGAGAAATACCTGCCTAACCATCCTGTCGCAATAAATTCGTCGGCATCTGAGGCCGTGTGCCAAATATCAGTGGATCTAAAATGCGATCTATTCTGATTGGGATATCCAACATTTTGGATAATGGACAATTTCTCTTTTTCCCATACCCCTTGCATTCCCGTCATACTTGGATGAAATCCTGTATCCGCGTTTATCGAAAGCAGTTGGTTTTCTGGAATGATGATATTGGATCTTACGTTTTGTAAGTTGTCATATTGGTTTAAATCGAATAGGGTATTCAATCCGTCATTACCTCCTTGTAACTGAACGAGCACCAACACATTGTCATTGTCAGCATCAAAATTCAAATTCGCTGGTTTTTCATTAGCGAATAATGGATAACCACTAAGAGCAATGGGTAGTGAGGCAGAAGCCAAAGAGCTCAAACGAATAAAATCTCGTCTGTTTATTTTCTTACTACTCATGGCTACATTATTTGAAATTCAGTCATTTGAACCATGGTTCCTATCAAATTACGCAGTTTGTTTTCTACGGAAATACGAAGCGCATTGTCTCCTGGATTGTTTAGGTAATCACCATACTCAACGGTCCATTCGAAATCTGGGAGCCCCGGAATTAAAATTTCTTTTAAGTTATCACGCTGTGTGTCAGAAATCGGATAATTGAACATACGGGCAGCCAATTCTGTGATCAGGACATTTGGATCAATGGAATTGTTGATATCGGCAATGAAATCAAGAACAGGTACTAGAGGCGGAATGTCAAAAGTAACTTGATCAATGCTCATCGATCCGCCTGTAACCAATACCTTACAATAATCCATTCGCTTCGGAAGCAAATAGTTATTGATCCACGTTTTGTAAAACAGAGGTTCTTGGTAATAGGCCTTCCATCCTGCCACATCAGGATGATTAAATAATCCTTGCTCTAGCTCGTTACACACCAGGTATAACACGTAGGCATATTCATAGGCATCTTTTACTGATGTAATCGGATTTGAAAGTAAGAGTGATTTGGTTCCAGACATAATCAAATCAATCGGACTTTTCACCATGCAAAATACATTTTCATAGAAATGTTGCGAAGCGAAAAGTACCTTTAATGCAGGGACGAGGTCATAGTTATTATCCCTGACAATTTGTGCTAAGGGTTCAATGACATTTGTTTCAATGTCGGTGTCAATCACATCTTTTACAAACCACTTGTACAATTGACGTATGATAAAACGCGAACATTCATCTTGTTGAAAAATGACGTCAATTAAATCTTTGTATTCATCTTCGCCATTTTCAGAGATTTCTGCATCGTTGAATCTGTGCGAAAGGGTTTTGGTTCCTTCGGTATGTCTATTCGGAATAAAGGTTCCGCTTACTGCATTTTGAACTCTCCAGCCAGTCAAAGCCTTTGCCATTTCCACCACATCATCTTCCGTGTAATTGGTGTAATCACCTTGACCAACATCGGCTCCTTTGCCAACAGTAAACAACTCTAAAAGCTCACGAGAGTAATTTTCATTCGGTGCAAATTTGCTATTCAAAGCCCCACTCA
>CAYFJL010000078.1:0-12643 GCA_964343335.1 uncultured Polaribacter sp.
AGTGAAAGATGTTCGCTAAATCAATATCGTAGTGCATAAAGGTATAAGAGTCGGTGCCACCAAAGAAAAGCATTGGCAATCCTTTCATCAAACGCAATCCGAAATCTGGATAGGTAAAGTCTTTTTGTAATATGGGTACTTCCTTTAAAATGTTCCAAAGGAAAATTCGAAACTTAGTAGGTTCTCTTTTTAGCAGATCAACATATTCGCTCATTTTCATGGTAGCATGAGCTTCGTTAAATCCGTCTTTGTAATCTACAGGTCGGTCATCATACAAAGGAACGTCCTTATCTCCGGCTACTTCCTTCATATAGTCTAAACTCCATTTCTTGTAGGCCGGCCAATCTTCAATAAATCGCTCAATAACCACTGGTTTTTGAGGTTTAAAGTAGTTCTTTATAAAGTCTTCCTTGGTAATGGTTTCTACCCGATCAACCTTAGCTAAGTTCAGTCCCATAGTTTTTCAATTTACTTTACAAAGTTAAAAAAAGGTTGCCAAATTGTAAGTAACCTAAATTACTAAAAACTATAGCGCAATCCGAAAAGGTAATTACTCAAAGGCATGGGTACAAATCCTGCTTCAATATACTCAGCATCAAAGATATTATTGGCAGTTACCGTAAAATCAAACTGATTGAAATTCACAATCAATGAAGCATCAACCACATTGTAAATTTGACCATTCGAACGCTCACCATGTTTGTAAATAATGTTCTGAGTAATATTCTTAAAGAACTTGGAAGTCCATCTGGTGATGAACTGATGTCTCAAGGTATTTAAAGAGTAACGTGAAAGATCTTTGTTTTGATCTAAAATATCATCATCTAAAAAGGAATATCCAACAGAAATATTTTGTGAGTAGCCCGACATCATAAAGGTATAATTCGCATCAAACTCAAAACCTTTTGTATTTACCTGGGCGATATTGGTAGCCGTAAAAATGGAATTACCGGTATTTGGTCTGGTGTAATCAATCAAATTGCTCGAATCTCTATTAAAAACTGCCATCGATACGAATAGGTTGTCATTGGTGTATTTGATTCCCATTTCTTGAGCGATCGCCCTTTCTGGCTCTAAATCTGGATTACCCGAAGTTACAGGATCGTTGTAAAACAAATCGGTATAGGTCGGGATTCTATAGGTAGTTCCGAAATTCCAGTAGTATCTCCAATTCTCTGATAAATTGATTCCGAAGTCAATACCAGGAAAAGCATGAAATTTAAAATCAGAAAAATAAGCAACAGCAACCCCAGGCGTTACATCAATAGTCTCTCCAATGGTAAATCGATGTTCCAAGAACATATTTGCCATAAATCGATCTCTCTTTCCAAGGTTATTACTAGCGATGGAAACACGAGCTAGGTCAATTCCAAATCCGGTTACCCCTAAATCTGAACGATAGGAAACATTGGTTTCTAAGCCTACTTTGTTCGTAATGTGTAAGTTTCTGTAGAACGCTGGATCATCTCTACGAAGTAAGAAAATATCTTGACCTCTTCTCCAATACAATCTTGGCTTTATTTTAAAATCGCCCGAGTTAATCGTCGTGTATAATCCGACCAAACTATTCTGAGTTTCTTCATATTCATTGAAAGTCGGATTGGTGGTATAAAAGTTTTCGGCACCAAATTTCTTATCAAAGAAGGTCGCCAATAAATGAATTGGCTGTTTGTTTTTATTGAAGGTACTCTTTAAAAAATAGTTATAGTTGTTATAGTCCGAATTGTTTCGATATCCGTCGGAAGTAAGTGTTCCAACATGAAACATGTGCGAAGTATTTTCAGTATTTACTTCAGCAGTTACCGAAGCATTCAATTGGCTAAATGAACCCGCCTCTACATTGCCAGTCACTTTCTTACCCAACTTCTTTTTGGTCACAATATTAATGGCCCCTGTAAAAGCATTCTGACCAAATATTCTAGCAGCTGGGCCTTTGATGATCTCAATTCTTTCAATAACTTCAATTGGTAGAGCCGCATTCATGGTATGGTGACCCGTTTGTGCGTCATCCATTTTAATACCATCGATTAATAAAAGCGTTTGATCAAATCCTCCACCTCTGATGAATAAATCAGCCTGACTTCCTGCAGTACCTCTTCTACGGATATCAACACCAGCTACCTGCTGTAATAAATCAGCAACGTTAGTAGCAGCGCTGTTCTTAATATCTGCAGCTGTAACGATTTGGATAGTACGTGAATTCTTCTTGAAAGGAATATCAATTCTTGTAGAAAAAATCACAATAGTATCAAGTCTTTCAGTGGTGTTTTTTCCCTGTGAAAAGGAAGCAATGCTGCATAGCAAGGCCAATCCTAAAATTAATTTTTTAGTAATCATTGCGTATTGTTTTGGGCTGCAAATGTATTAAAATTCTAATGATGGAAAGGAGTTATTACTCAGGTTCTTTTCCCATGAAGTAACAAAAAAAGGACTCCAAATTTGGAGTCCTTTTCAACTTTTATTTTTCTTTACATATTATCTCTTCTGAGGAATATCTCTATTCATTTCAGTAATATCTACGAAGTTCGTTTTTACACCCAATAAGTGCTCACTGAAATAATCAGCCTTTCTCCAGAACCAGTACTCACGATCTCTAAATCGGTGTCTACTTCCAGGGAATAACATAAAATCAAAACGCTTGTTAGATTTCATAAAAGCATTGACCATACGTATGGTTCCTGCTGGATGCACATTGTTATCTACATCACCAGTCGCTAATAAAATCTTCCCTTTTAGGTTTTTAGCCAAGCTCTGATTCTTATCAATCATGTACTTGTATTTTACCTTTCCTTTGGCATCAATCTCTTCTTTGATTCCGTGATGGGTTTCACTCCACCAGCTATTGTATACCGTATTGTCGTGGTTACCTGCGGATGATACTGCGACTTTGAAAAAGTCTGGGTACACTAACATGGCCGCGGTCGACATAAATCCACCTCCAGAATGACCGAAGATTCCTACTTTATCGATATCAATAAAGTCGTGACGATCTGCCAATTGCTCTGCCACATATTTCTTATCTGCTAATCCGTAGTCACGAAGGTTTCCATATCCATAGGTATGGTACCACTTCGAACGATCTGGATGTCCTCCCCTATTTCCGAGGGTGACAACAATAAATCCAACCTGCGCCAAACGATCTGTACGATCCATTCTGAATGAGAACGACTTGTTCACTGCTTCCGTTTGCGGACCTGGATATACGTATTCAATCAATGGATATTTCTTAATTGAATCAAAATCATAGGGCTTATACATTACCCCATACAGGTCGGTAATTCCGTCTGCCGCTTTCACTTTAAATGGCTCTGGAAATTTATATCCCGCTGCAAATAATTGTGATAAATCGGCTTCTTCCAATTTCATTACCAAACGCCCATTAGCATCACGCAATTCAGATTTTGGAACAGTATTTACTCTAGAATAATTGTTCACAAAGTATTTGTTAGAATAAGACATACTCACAGAGGTGTTATAGTCTCCTCTATTTAACGTCTGCATTCCTGTTCCGTTTAAATTGATTTTGTACAAGTGTGAGTAATACGGATCTATTCCCTTATTCACACCATTGGCTCTAAAGTAAAGGGTTCTCTTTTCTTCATCTAGACCGACGAAGGCAGCCACATGATAATCTCCATTGGTCACTTGTCTTTTCAAGTTTCCATTAGAATCATATAGGTACAAGTGGCCCCATCCGTTTCTTTCCGACCACATTAAAATTTCTTGCTCGTTGTTGAATAAAACAATAGTTCCAGAGGTTCCTTGATAATCATCAATATAAACGTTTGACTCTTCTTTGATGATGGTTTTGATCTCACCAGTTTCAATATCCGCTACATGGATGTCTACTCGCTTACGATCTCTACTTTTGGTTTTGAAGTAGATTTTACCCTTTTTTGAAAGCAACAATCTCGGATTGTTTTCATCGGCCCTGTATGCTTCTTTTCTTGGGTAACTAAACATGCTAACTGTTTGTTGAACTGTAGTGTCTAATGCAATTTCTTTGCTGGATTTTGATGGAATATCAAATACATGCATTTCATTTTTATAGAAATCTTGCTCACCAGCCATATGGTACTTGTAGGTCTCTAATTGAGGTCTACCCTTCTTCGTTGAATGAATTACCCATAAGTCTTCAATATGTCTAGCATCAGAACGGGTCGTGACAAATTTCTTAGAGTCGTGAGACCATAGTCCGTATACGCCTTGTCTTTTGTCTTTATCTTTTAATTTTTCTTTGTCGGTTTTTCCTCTACCACCTCCACCGAAGCTGTAGTTGGCCTCGCCATCCTTGGTCCATTGATTTTCAACGATGGTAGAATCTTTTTCATCTTTTACCGCCTTCAAAAAGTTGGCCTTGTCCATCCAATAAAGGTTGTGGTTTTTAGAAAATAACACCACTGAACTATCTGGAGCAATATTCGCCCAACGTTTCCATGGTTCTTTCTTCTTCTTTTCGTTGCTTAGAATGGTTAATCCGTTTCCACCTAGCCTATATTCAAAATGGTAAACTTTCTTCTCCATTTTTGGTTTTCCCTTTTTCTTCTTTTTGGCTTTCTCATCTTCCTTAACCGGAACTTCCTCTCTCGAGGTCACGTAAAAACGAATGGCTCTTTCATCTTTGGTGAACGTAAAGTTGAATCTTGGTAAGTGTTTGGCTTCGTATGGATCCTTCGTGATTTCAGACAACCACATCGCCATTTTTACATTATCAAACAAAGGTGTTCTTGTTCTTTTGTCGGCATCCACCAAATAGTATTTTGACCCTTCAGAGGAAGTCTTGTACTGATACCAAAAACGATTTCCTTTTCGCAACCAATTTGGTCTTACCGAGGTGGAATGCACCATTTTTGATAGTTTGTTTGGTGAAAATCTTGCCGCCTGTCTGTAGTTTGGTTCAGGAGTTTCTTGTGCATTGATTGTAAAAATCGAGCAAAGAAAAACACAAGAGAGTAGTAAATTTCTCATGTAATAAAATTTGAATTAGTGCTCTAAAATACTTTAAAACTTGTCCACCTAGCAACCGATTAGAGATGTTTTATTGGAATTTTAACACTTGAGAATAGCTAATTCAAGTTTCGTCTTTCAATAAAAAAACGCTTTAGTAGTTGTCCGCACTCCTCTTCTAAAATTCCGTTTGTCAATTTTGTCTTTGGATGAAGTTTGGTTTGGCAATTTTTAAATCCTCTTTCAGGATCCGTAGCGCCGTATACAATTCGATCAATTTGCGCCCAATAGCTGGCACCAGCACACATTTGACAGGGTTCTAACGTAACGTAGAGTGTACAATCTCTCAAATACTTTCCACCGAGGAAGTCAGCCGCAGCGGTAAATGCCTGCATTTCAGCGTGTGCAGTAACATCATTCAATGTTTCTGTAAGGTTATGAGCCCTAGCAATGATTTGATTTTTTAATACGATCACAGCACCAACCGGAACCTCTCCTTTTTGAAAGGCAGCCTCTGCCTCTTGCAGTGCTTTTTTCATAAAATAAGTATCATCAAAAGGTTGAATCATCATAATTCTTTGGTTGTCTAATATTACAAAATTGAAGTTGTATTTTTGCAGCGTGTCAACAAAGTTTTTACATAATATTACAATTCCGGCCGATTTACGACAGCTCGATTTAAAAGATCTTCCGCAAGTAGCCGAAGAATTACGCCGATTCATCATCGATATCCTGGCTACCAAAGAAGGACATTTAGGTGCTAGTTTGGGAGTTGTAGAATTGACTTTAGCACTTCATTATGTTTTTGACACTCCGGATGACAAACTGGTTTGGGATGTTGGCCATCAAGCATACGGACATAAAATTCTTACCGGTAGAAAAGAGGATTTTCATACCAACCGTCAATTGAATGGTATCGCAGGATTCCCAGCTATTAAAGAGAGTGAATATGATACTTTCGGAGTTGGGCATTCATCAACTTCTATTTCGGCGGCCTTAGGAATGGCCATTGCCTCTCGATTGCAAGGTGATGAAGAACGTCAACACATTGCAGTGATCGGTGATGCCTCTATTGCAAGCGGAATGGCTTTTGAAGCCATGAATCATGCCGGAGTTTCCAAATCGAATCTGCTCATAATTCTGAATGACAATGCCATCGGAATTGATCCAGCTGTTGGTGCATTAAAGGATTATTTAACTCGAATAAAAAAGAAGCGAAAACCCAAAAAGGGTAATCTTTTCAAAGCTTTAAACTTTGATTATTCGGGACCTGTTGACGGTCATGATATTGAGGCATTGGTCTATGAATTGAACCGACTAAAAAAAGTAAAAGGTCCAAAGTTTTTGCATGTAGTAACCACCAAAGGAAAGGGTTTACCACAAGCCGAAAAAGATCAGGTAACTTATCATGCGCCTGGAAAATTTGACAAGCTATCGGGAAATCGATTACAAAAAAGTTCAAACGGATTTACGAAATACCAAGATGTATTTGGTCAGACCCTAGTTGAATTGGCAGCGAAAAATGATCGTATTGTTGGAATTACTCCTGCTATGCTTACAGGGAGTTCCTTAAAATTAATGATGGAGACCTTTCCAGAACGCACCTTTGATGTCGGAATTGCCGAACAGCATGCGGTGACCTTATCTGCCGGCATGGCCATTCAAGGATTAATACCTTATTGCAATATTTACTCGACCTTCATGCAACGGGCCTACGATCAGGTAATTCACGACGTCGCCTTGCAAAATCTTCCTGTTGTTTTTTGTTTAGATCGAGCAGGATTGGTGGGTGAAGACGGAGCTACTCATCACGGGGTTTTTGATATTGCCTATCTAAGATGCATTCCGAATATGACCATTTTTGCTCCTCGGAACGAAATAGAGCTTCGCAATATCTTATACACGGTTCAGACCGAATTACTAGGTCCAATAGCCATTCGTTATCCTAGAGGTTCTGGGAATCTCAAAGAGTGGAAAGTACCTTTTCAATCCATAGAAATTGGAAAAGGCATTTGCCTACAGAAAGGAAAAGACATTGCTATTTTGTCTTTGGGAACCACTGCGGATGATGTTTCTGAAGCAATTTCCCGACAAGATTCTCCTTCAGATTTTGGCCATTATGATATGCGTTTTGCTCGACCGCTGGACAATGAATTGCTTCATGATATTTTCAATCATTACCACAGAATTATCACCATTGAAGATGGTGTAAAGCGAGGCGGATTTGGAAGTGCAGTTCTCGAATTTGCCAATGAAAACAACTATCAAATTCCGATTAAAGTTCTCGGTGTCCCTGATACGTTTGTAGAACACGGGTCAATACCAGAGCTTAAAAAATTACTGCAGCTTGATGCGTCTTCTTTAAGTAATTTACTAAAAGAAGAAAAGGCATTGATTTAATGCCTTTTCCCTATTTTATTCGATGATGATCTTTTCAGTTATTCGCTGTTTCGAACTTCCGGTGAGGTTTAGAAGATACACGCCCGGTCTCACATTAATAGTGAGTCGATGCTCATTTCTTGAAGTAAAATCGATTCGATCATTATATACCTCTTTTCCGGTTACATCTACAATTTGTACTTTGGAAACACCCAGATTAGTATTTCCGAAAATGGTAAAGTTTCCTTTAGAAATTGTTGGATAAATCGTAAATGACTTTTCATCTTGTAACACTTCTTGTAAGGATGCTGCAGTAGCATTGATAGATTTAACAAACCAGCCTTTGGAGGTAACGCCACCATCACTTACCAATCGAAATCTAAACACATAATCTTGACCAGGAATCAATCCCTTATCTGTTAGGTTGATCGACTGTGTTTTAAACAATCCGAAATTCAACGTAGAGTTACTACTGTACGCTTGCAACCAATCTGAAAAACGTCTTGCATCATACTTGTCTAAAGTGATCCAAGTTTGTAAATCGGCCGAAGCTTCAATCGTTACAAAATCATAAAATTGATTTAAGTCTGATGAAGGATTATCAAAAGGCTCCACAATAGCAATATCTGTATAATTCAATAAATTATTCGTGAAAGAAAGTGATAATGGTTGTTTCAACACAAAGGAATAATTCGCATTGTTGTTGTACGGATTATCGGTATTAGTAACATTACTTTCAATAAAAGAACCTCCTGAATTATCAATCTTGAAAGCCGAATCGAAGGCATAAATGTCAGCGTCTGTGAAAGAAGCAATGGCCAAATTGGAAGCGGGATCATTGTAATCAATAATCTCAACCTGTGCCTCAGAAATATCTGTAGATCTGGAGTTGGTATCGTCAAATAATTGCACACCAATGGTATGTTTTCCTTCAGGAAGAGCACTGGTATCGAACTGATAATTTACCCCTGCGTCAAAATTCTGAATCACCTCACTTACCTCTACTCCATCTACAAAATACTTGGCTCTAGTTACGTCATCAGAGGTTGCCTCGTAAGAAACAATCGCTTTTTGGGACTGAATTCCTTCTTGGCGAACCGCCACATCAGGCTCAGAAAAATAAGGAGGTAACTGGTAACCGTTTAATTCTGGTAAAGTTCCAGACCACACACCACGTCCATAAGTAGCAAACACAACTTGGTCGTTCACAATACGCATGTCATAAATGGCAACGGGAATAAAATCGGTTCTAAGATTCCAGCTAGTTCCTCCATCCAAGGTTTCAACCAATCCAATATCGGTTCCTACCCAGATAACATTCTTATCATAAGGCATCTCTAAAATACAATGTACTTTCACATCGGGGAACCCATTGTTTTCACCCGTTTCAAATCCGGAGATATCGGCCCAAGTAGCGCCCATATCTTCGGTCTTTAACACCTTCGGTCTTCCGCCAGAAGAGAACAAAGCATAGGCTCTTTTTTCTTCAGTAGGAGAAGTTCCAATTCCGGAGATATTTAAATTATGGGTCCCATTCGGATTGTCGTAAATACCAGCTTTGTTAAAAGTAACCCCGTTATCTGTAGAAACATGCAATACAAATGATCCACTTTCTGTCATGGCGGATCCGGCCCAAACCACATCCGGATTGGCAACTGAAACCTCAACATTCAATGCACTTGTGGCATTCTGCGCAAAATTATCTGTGATTCTGGTTTGCTCCCAGGAGCCTGCAAAATCCGTAGATCTCCACACTCCGTTTCGGTCCACTGCAAAAACAACATCCGGATTATTGTCAGCATTGGAAACTTTCGAATAGAACGGAGAGATTCCGCTATTCCCAGAAGTAGTGAAATCGGATAGAGCACCATTGTTATTGATATATCGTACAATTCTATTAAACTGAATGGTAGAAATGAAATTACCAGGTTTCTTGTAATGCCATAATACTTCGAAACCATCACCACCAGAAATACTGGTGTAAGTTTTTGTGGCACTCGCATTATTATCAAAAGAAATCCAAGATCCGTTGTCTTGAGCACCTGCGATGTAGTTGTCTTCCCCATTCTGTTTGGTAGCCCCATAAAACTGGGTGCTATTTTTAGAAATATTGTCATTAGACCAATCTCCTTGTCTCGTTCCTGGATCGTTGTCAAACCTCGTACTATAGGCTCCACCATCATTGGCTAATAGGATTCTAAATTCTTGATTATCTCCTAGGATATACTCCATTCCGTGTTGATCCACATGCACTCCCGTATTGATTTGACTGTTGTCATATCCTGAAGCAATCGATTGAAATCCGAAGATGTTATTCTCACTAAAGCCAACCTTGAATACTGCAACTCCACCGACATAAAAAGTACTTGTATCATACGGATGTGCCATGATAATATTATCATACCATCCTTGACCTGAAATCAAATTGGAAGCGCTTGCACCTAAGGAAGGAGTTAATAAAGTAAAAGACGAACCACCATCTTTAGAAACGTAGAAATCAGTATTAACAGCCGTTGTTGCCGCACTATTTGGAGTATACACCCCTAAATAGATGAAATTAGAATCAGCTGGAGAAACATCCAATTCAAATCGTTGATGACTGGCATTGAAGTTATTACGATCAAAAATAGTTGTCCAATTCTGACCACCATCTGTACTTTTTACGACTCCGAAATTTCGTACCGAACCATATTGAATATTAAAATTGTTCGGATCTGCATCAACATCTTGTACCCATGAATTGTTTGAATTATACGTTTGGGTCCATGTAGTTCCTCCATCGGTTGTTCTGTAGATCCCTCTTTGGGTTCCCATTACCACAATGTCTTTGTTATTTGGATCAATAATCATTCGACCTACATCACCTAAATTTTCTGTTTGTGTTAAATGAACCCAAGTAGATCCGCCATCAACTGTTTTAAAAACACCGGATCCTCCGATAGCGCCTAGGTTACCAAAAGGCTCTCCTGTACCCACATATAAGGTATTCGGATCTTGTGGACTGATGACAATTACTGAAGTTCCTAAATTCGGAATTTTTGTATCTGTTAAGTTTGTCCAGGAAGCACCTTCATCTTCCGTTAGCCAAACGCCACCACCTACGGTACCCACAAACCATCTTCTTTTATTGGTAGGATCAACGGCAATTCCACGAGTTCTTCCAGGCACATTTGTTGGACCTCTTTCGGTGAACACTGCATTCGGCGATTTTTTAGAACGTCCTTTTCTCTTGGCTAAAGCCTGGGACTTTTCGAACTCTGCAAGAATAAATCCTGGTTGGTAGGAAGACGATCTATCCTCCAAGGAATTACTACTGATTTCCTTAAAATAATCAGCCATATATTCGACACCTTTCTTGTAACGAACACCCTCTTTTTTAGCGGGCTTTTCGTAACGCACTTTCTTAATTTCAATTTGTTTTTTCTCTTGCTTGCAAGAAAAAACGAAGATCAATAACAACAGGGTTATCGCCGCCTTCATAGATTTCAACTTCATGGATTAATCTTTAATTTGAATAATTTTAAATGATTCAGTATTTGTTTTATCTCCCTCTTCAGGGTTTTCATTTTCTTGTTGCACGACTCCTACATAAAGAAACCCTTTCAATGAATTGGTCGTATGCCAAATAAGTTTGGTACCGCGGAATTGATCTGAAAAAATCACTTTTTGAGTAGCAACATCACGAACCTGGAATTTGTAATTTTTCACAGGCTCCAAATTTTTAGCAAAACTTAGTTCAAGTACCAAAGTACCATCCAAATTGAACAGCCTTTCGGTGATCTCACTCTTTTTAATAGTCTGAGAAACATCTTTTGTCTTACAAGAATTGACAAAAAATAATAGGCAAGGGATTAATGCCGTAAAAAGGAATTTGGGGAGTCTCTTCAACATGCTATAAAAATAAGGCTTCTGCGTCTAATTTGAAATACTTGCGCCCGTAATTTTTTTGTGAAGCCGGGTCGCATAACCATCCGACATTTTTGAAATAAAACTACAGACCTCAATTAATCGATGGTATAAACTTGGGTGTGTTGAATGGTATTCTTTTGGTAAAAGATTCATTATCAATTCATCATAGCTACTAGCATTACCACTAAAAGTATTGTTCAATGCATTGGTAAATACATCCAATAAATCTGCAATGATTCGATAACCTGCTACTTCCTTTTCAATTACCTCTTTGGAGTGATAGATTTTCTCAACACTTATTTTAATGATATCATTTATTTGGGCTTCGTACTTACACTTATCTAATAGTGAACGATGGAATTCACCTGCAAGAATCTTCTTTTCATTGTTTAAGAAAATCGTCACAGCTTCATCAATTAATGCGCTTATGGCAATGGCTCTTAAGTAGGCCGTTCGATCTTTGGTGTGTTCGAGTGCGTAGTACTTTTCTCTATTGATGCGATGGATTAATTTCGACATGTATTCCAAAGCATAATCCTCATCAATCAAACCAAGATTGATTCCGTCTTCAAAATCAATAATCGTGTAACAAATATCATCAGCAGCCTCTACTAAAAAGGCAAGAGGATGTCTTCGATATGCGGTGTGTTCATTGGATTTTGAAATCAGACCGACCTCTTGAACTAAGTCTAAAAAAACTTCTTTATCGGATTGGAAGAATCCGTATTTTTTATCGGAAATAGCTGACGTTGGTTTCTTGGGCAAACTCTCCTTTGGATATTTCATAAAAGCACCCAACGTGGCATAGCTCAATCGGAGTCCGCCTTCAATACCCGCCTTTGTCTCGGTAACAATCTTAAATCCGTTTGCATTCCCTTCAAAATCGATTAAATCTTGATACTCTAAAGCACTTAATTCCTCTTTATATTGTAACCCTTTGCCAGTTTTAAAATATTCGCCAATCGCTTTTTCACCAGAATGACCGAACGGAGGATTTCCGATATCATGCATCAGGGATGCCGCAGCAACAATAGCTCCAAAATCGTTGAAGGTATAGCCTAACTCAACCAACTCAGGATGTCGTTTCAATAATTCTTGTCCGACTTTTCTGCCAAGCGTTCTTCCCACAACAGATACTTCTAAACTATGGGTCAATCTTGTATGCACAAAGTCAGTTTCCGAAAGGGGAATCACCTGAGTTTTGTCTTGCAAGCTACGGAAGGATGATGAAAAAACAATGCGATCATAATCAACCTCAAAACCCAAACGAGTCTCGTCTTGTTCGGCGCGCACTCTTTTCTCGGTGTCTCCGAATCGTTTTAAAGAGAGTAATTGTTGCCAGTTCATTGTCTATTTTCTTTATAAAAAAAGAGAAGCTTTCACTTCCCTTTTTTAGAACTTCTAATTT
>CAYFJL010000079.1:0-12178 GCA_964343335.1 uncultured Polaribacter sp.
ATTGAACATTACAACATTAAACATTAAAACTTTAAACAAACGAACCAACAACCAATAACCAGGAACCAAGAACCAAGAACCAAGAGACAAAGGTCCAATAATTTAATAATACAATAACTTAATAATAAAATGAGCTGATGGCTAAAAGCTAAGGGCCAAAATACAAGAGGCTAGAAATAGGAGAAAATGATCAATTAACATTGAACATTAAACATTAAAACTTTAATCAAACGAACCAACAACCAACAACCAACAACCAATAATCCAATAATTCAATAACTGAATAATTCAATAATGCAATAACTTAATAATAAAATGAGCTAACGGCCAAAAGCTAAAAGCCTAAGGAGTAAATTAAAAACTAACGACTATTTTAAAAAACAACATACGCTAGCTATTAGGCACAAATGTTTTGAACTAAAAACAGTGCTAAATAGATTATTAAATTCTTAAGAATGATTGGGTTGGGGGAGGTATAACCAATTCTTTTTCGGACGCTTCCTACTTCTCTGACTTTCTAATTATTCAGATTGCTGACTCAAGGTGAACTGCTTGATTAAAATTAGCAGCTTGCCCATAAACGGAATGATTGATCCAAAGAAAATCATCATTACTATTCCGTCTACAAGATCCTTAAATCCGTTTTCTAATAAATAAGTCCCAGAAAAATACAAAACGAAAGCCAATACGGCGAAAAAGAAAAGTTGTCTTCTTACATTTTTCATTTAATAGAGATTTACAGGGTTTTATCGAGCAATAAAGTTAGGTAATAATTTTGGTTTTTCACCTGCTTTGTCAATAAACTTTTCAACCTCAATTAATTAGCGCTTTTTAATAGCGAGATATTGTACGAAAGGCCAAAGTTGATAAGGGTTGTGCTTAAATTGCCACCGCTTGCTTTTACATAACCTGCAGCCGTCCTAAAGTTTAATTTATCGTTGATTTTGGTTGATAATCCAATACTAGGTTTCAGAATAAAGCCTTCACCCGTGCTAATGCCACCACCGCCGGCCGCACCACCCAGTACTTGGGCAAAGATGTTGGTCGATTTGTTCAAAAAGGCATTGCTCCGAAGCCCCAATCCGACCAATCCCTCTGCATAGGCACCCGCCTCACCAAAGTTGGCAAAGGACGTTTGCCCGGCTGCATACAAGCGTTTGCTCAAATCAAAGTCGACCTGTAAGGATATTTGATGCAAGTCTTTCGGACTTCGATTGTCGCGATTGGCATCCAAATACAAATCGTGCTTCATGGTCACATTGATTCCCTTAAATACAAAATTGTTCAACGGAGTAGATCCATCATAAATCCCATTGCGTTGGATGTAGTATTTCAAACCTACACCATAGGAGGAGGTATTCACATCAGCATTCGGAGAAAAAACATAGCCTTTGTTTACAGCCAAGAAAAAGTCACCAAATAGTTTTTGTTCGATGGAAATATCTGGCTGTACTAAGAAACCACCATTGGTTTCGATGCCACCACCACCGCCAGCGCCCATAGAAAATTTAGCCAGGATGTTGGTGCGATTTTGATTGAAAGAATACAGATAACCACCACCCAAAAACACGTCCATAAATCCGGCTTGAATACCATGATAGGCACCATCTACTTTTAGAAAGGCAAACCAATGTTCATCAAAGAAAGAGGCAAATTCAAAGCCTGCCAATCGAATGGTTTCTCCGTTGTAGCGTTGTCCGTTGGTTCGCTGCGTTCGACCCTGAATTTTGTAGTTATTCAAGTGAAATAATAACGAATTTTTTTTGGCCTTTTGATCCCATCCAGAGCTTTTAAGCGATTGATTTTCATAGGTTTCTTCGCTCACTTTATAATCGGCATATTCATAATCCAGCGGAATTTCAAGACCAACGTTCAACTGACTTCCTTTGATGGCACCGCCGTCGAAAAAGTTCACATAACTCCAACCCGCTTGAAGGGTGAAATCTTTAAAATCGTAGCCCATATTCACATGAGGCAAGATGAAAGCGCCACCGCCATCCGGAGCACCGGCACCACCGCCACCACCAAAATGGAATCCGACATCGGTAAAGAAACGATCAGAGAGGTATTCTTTCACACCAGCGTTCACACCCAAGGTGAAAAAACCACCACGAATTCCAGTAACCGCTCCATAGAGACCAACTCCGGCATAAGCGCCCCAATCGGTCAAGTTTACATTGTAATGAATTCCAGTAAAGCCCATATTGGCTTCATTCCCTGGCATTTCAATAGAGAGGAAATCAACTTTCCCAAAAGCTTTTTGAGTACGCTTTTCCGGTACGGATGTCGTTTGTGAATAGTTTCCTATGCTGATGCAAAGGAGAGTTGCTAACGTTAAAATCTTTTTCATGATTCGTGTTTGTGAATGCTTATTATAACAGTTTTTGAGGTAGGCGTATTACTGATTTTGGCGGTACTGTTGATGGGTACCAATACATTCGCCTCTGGAAAATAGGTGGCCGTACATTGCTGTGGTATGTCATAAGGAATCACCAAGAATCGATAGGCTTTTCTTGTTTCTCCTTCAAAATGACTGTGCAAATCAACCACATCTAATTTTTGCAATCCTAAGTGCTTCATATCAGTTTCATTCATAAACAGCACGCGACGTTCGTTCAATATCCCGCGGTATCGATCGTTGAGTCCGTATATGGTGGTATTATACTGATCGTGGGTTCTGATGGTCATCAATAAGAATTCATCATCCCCTAGTTTAAGGTCAGAAGGTTTGTTCAGTGTGAAATTTGCCTTTCCAGTTTTCGTACTATCAAAATTGGCTTCTCGTGCGTTGTTGGGCAAGTAAAATCCACCTTTCTCACGCACCCTTTTGTTGTAGTTGTCAAATCCAGGAATCGTCGCTTCAATTTTATCGCGAATGAGATCATAGTTGGCTACCAAGGCGTCCCAATCGGTATTGGAATTTTTCAAGGTTGCCTTTGCCAATCCGGCAACAATGGCATGCTCTGATTTCAATATTTTTGAGGAAGGTGTCAAATGACCTCTAGATTGATGCACCACACCCATGGAGTTTTCTACGGATACAAATTGTTCTCCAGAATCCTGTACATCCTTTTCAGATCTTCCCAGGCAGGGAAGGATGATGGCTTTTTTACCTGTGATCAAATGACTGCGATTTAATTTGGTGGAAACTTGCACCGTAAGATTGCAATTTTGCAAGGCTTCGGCGGTATATTCGGTATCTGGCGTGGCCGATAAGAAATTACCACCCATGGCAAAAAATACTTTGGCTTTCCCTTGATGCATGGCTTTGATGGCATCCACCACATCGTATCCATGATGTCTTGGTGCCTTAAAATCAAATGCCGCTTCTAGGCTATCCAAAAAGGCAGGTTTGGGGCGTTCCCAAATTCCGACGGTGCGGTCTCCTTGTACGTTGGAATGCCCTCGAACAGGACAAGTACCTGCGCCTTTTTTTCCGATGCTTCCTTTCAGCAGGAGAATGTTCACTACCTCACGGATGTTATCCACCGCATTTTTATGCTGTGTTAGGCCCATGGCCCAACAGATGATTATTTTTTCGTTTTTGATGATGAGGTCTGTCGCTGCCTTGATTTGGTCAAGAGGTATTCCTGTTTGAGGCAATAATTCTTCAATGCTATATTGATCCAAATCATTCAAGAGCGCATCGAGGCCTTGGGTTTTTTCTTTAATAAAACGATGGTCGAAAACAGACCCTGGATTTGCGTCCTCGGCTTCCTTCATCAATTTCAAGATGATTTTGAGTAAAGCCACATCACCGTTAATTTTTACGGGTAAGAACAAATCGGTGATTTCCTGTCCACCACCAATCCATTTGGTCGGATTCTGCGGATCTTTAAAGCGCATCAATCCTACCTCAGGAAGCGGGTTCACCGTGATGATTTTTCCGCCCCTGCGTTTGGTTTCACTCAAAGCACTCAACATCCTGGGATGATTCGTACCTGGATTCTGACCAATCACCATCACCAAATCAGCATGATTAAAATCGTCTAGCGTAACCGAACCTTTTCCAATTCCCAAGGTTTCAGAAAGCGCGGCACCACTAGATTCGTGACACATGTTAGAACAGTCGGGCAGATTGTTGGTACCAAATTGTCGTACGAACAATTGATACAAAAAAGCCGCTTCATTGCTTGTTCTTCCCGAGGTATAAAAGATGGCCTCATCGGGTGATGCAAGACCGTTCAATTCAGTTGCAATCAATTCAAAAGCCTTGTCCCAGGAGATTTCTTCGTAGTTTTTAGATCCTTCTGCCAAGTACATCGGGTGGGTAATTCTGCCGCTTTTCCCGATCTCATAGTCTGATAATTTCGCCAATTCATCTACCGAATGTGTCGCAAAAAACATGGGAGAAACCCTGTTTTTAGTGGCCTCTTCGGCAATGGCTTTGGCACCGTTTTCACAGTATTCTGCCAAGAACGCGCGCTTTTCATCGGGATCTGGCCAGGCGCAACCCGGACAATCAAATCCGTATGTCTGATTCAAGTTTTTAAGCAAGCTGATTCCCTTAAAGAAACCCACTTCTTTATTGATGTGAGATAAGGCCGATTTGATGGCGGTCGGGCCCACGGAATGCTTGGGAACTTCGGTGAGTTCAATTCCGGTAAAATCTTCGGGTGGTTGGGCTGGACTGTGTTTAGACATTGGTAAGTTTTTCTAATCGATGAATATGGGTATAGACCGTAAGTTTTTGATCTCTTGTGAAGCCGATTAAGCATATGCCAAACTCTTTGGCAAAGTCGATGGCAAGGCTCGAACAGGCCGATACGGCAACTATCACGGGGATTTTGGCTACGAAGGCTTTGGTGACAATTTCAAAAGAAACGCGACCACTGACCAATAAGTAGCTTGCGGAATGCAGCGTATTTTTTTGCAGTAAATCACCAATAACTTTGTCAACCGCATTGTGTCGTCCGATATCTTCCTTCAAAGTCAATAGTTCTTGTTTTGCATTGAATACACTTGCGGCATGACTGCCTCCTGTGATTTTGAATCCGGCTTGGTTGGCTGCCATGCTACGCATCATCTCGTGAATGGCATCGGCACTGAAATTTGTTTTGGAAGCCAATTGATCGCCTTCTACCTTCAAGTTTTTCAATTCGGTTTTTCCGCAGATGCCACAAGAAGAAACAGAGAGGAGGGTTCGTTTGTTCATATAGCCTTTGCCCAATTGATCTTTGGGTATGGACACATTGATAATCGTCGGAATTCCACTTTCTTCTTTGTTGATTTCCGCATGCAGAGCTCCTTTTCCTTTGTAGATATCTTCTGCATAGAGCAAGCCGCGAATCAAAGCAATATCGTTACCAGGAGTACGCATAACTACTGTGTAGGCTTCATTATTGATGTTCATCTGTAACGGAGCTTCCACCACAATGGCATCTTCAATTTCGTTGAAATTGTCTTGTTGAATTTTTAGTCCTTGGTAGAAATTGGTTTGCATAAACGAACGCACTGCTAACAAAAATACGGAATCCACTCGAATAGAAATTGAAATTCTTCGATTGGATTGATGGAATAATTGACCAAGAAAGAAAGCGGTAACATTCAAAAAGTGTATCTTTGATACTATCATATGATACTATTAAGTTGAAGCCTCCTTATCAAATTACCAACAAAATTGTGAAGCAGATAGCTTCCATTTCAGAAAAAATTGGAGAAGTAAATGCCAATTTACTAGACAAGCCATCTCCTAAACTTAGGAAGCAAAATCGAATAAGAACCATCCATTCCTCCTTAAAAATAGAGGGAAATACACTTACCCTGGCGCAAATAACTGCTTTGCTAGAGAATAAAAGAGTGATTGGTCCACCAAAAGACATTACAGAAGTGCGCAATGCTATTGGTATTTATGAAAACCTTATTGAATTTGATGCTTATGATGAATCCTCTTTTTTAAGAGCCCATCGTGATTTAATGGTGGGATTGGTAGACGAACCAGGTACTTACCGGTTGCAAGGGGTTGGAATTGTCAAAGGGTCAAAGCTGGCCCATTTGGCACCACCGGCAGCCAATGTTTCGCATTTGATGAAGGATTTATTCAGATACCTTCAAGATTCGGATGAGTTGGAATTGATAAAGAGCTGTGTTTTTCATTATGAAATGGAATTCATTCATCCATTTATAGACGGTAATGGCAGAATGGGAAGATTGTGGCAAACCTTGATTTTAATGAAAAAATATCCCGTTTTTGAGCATTTGCCCTTTGAAACCTTAATTAGTGATGATCAAGAAAGGTATTACAAAGCTTTGGCACAAAGCGATAAGTTGGGCAATTCAACAGTTTTTGTGGAATATATGTTGGAAGTAATAGAGGATTCCATTTCGAAACTTTTGGATTTTAACAACCGTACTTTAACAGTTGTCGACCGGTTGGAATACTTTATTTCACTGGGTAGAAACAACTTTACCCGAAAAGATTATATGGATGTATTTAAAGACATCTCTTCAGCCACAGCAAGTAGGGATTTAAAAAAAGGTATTGACCTTCAGTTATTTCAAAAAAATGGTGAGAAGAATAAAACGAAATATTCGCTAATAAATCCCACATGAGTTATTGAAAGAAACTAAGAACTTGTTTTTTTACATAAAATACAGGTAAGCTTGTTCTTCATGTTTTTGGTAAAAAACAAATAGTGTTGTCCGCCGTCCTTCAGCTTTAATTCCTTTCGGATTTGTACCACCGATTTTGGGAAATTACGAGTGGTAATGTTGGCTTTTTTCTCAGGAAGTAATTGCTGAATCTTCTTACGATCGTAGGGTACCACTCCTTCAATTTTGAAAGCACGTCCGGGAAAATCAATCAAGGTTTCTGAAGTATACAAATGCGCATGTTCTTGTAGTTTAAAAACCTTCAATCGAGAAGTAATCTCATGGAAACCGCCACTTTTTAAAAGGGCCGCATTTGGTTCGAAGAGGAATTGCAAAGGCTCTGAATAATTGGAAAAAGAGTGATCTCCGAAATTAAAAGCAAAGTTCTGCTGTTGGTCTTTTTGAAAGTTTACCGTTTGAATCTTCACGGCTTCTACTTCTCTTTGTTCGAGTAGAAACAACAATTCTTTGACCTCATTATTGACAGCTACAATATGAACTTCGGTCACATATTTTAATTCCCTCAACGTATTCGTAATATCTAACATTGGGGATAGCTTGACCAATACTTTTTTGGCATTTCGAAATAGAAAATCAACCTTCGGTGGGAGGTAGGGAACACAATCCTTTAATAAAAAGACTTTGCCCTTTACACCATCCCGACGCGACGGATCGATAAACATACAGTCATACACCGTTTCTTGGTCCTTAACGAATCGCATTCCGTTACCAGCATGTACCGTGATATTCTTCTGATCTAATATCTCGTAGTTGTGTGCCACAACTTCAGCAAGTGCTTCGTTGATTTCGCAATAGGTAACACTTTCAAATTGTTGTGCGAAGAAGTAGCTATCAATTCCGAATCCGCCTGTAACATCAATAAGGCTTTTTCCAGATAGGATGGAAGCTTTGTATTGGGCAGTGATTTCAGACGAACTTTGCTCGATGGATACTTTTGGAGGAAAGAAAATATTCGGCGTTTGAAACCAGGTCGGCAATTTCTTTTCTGCCTTTCGTTTACTCTCTAGTTGTTGCAACAGCTCCTGGATGCTAATATCTTCAAAGGGTGATCCTTTCAAGACCAAACTGGGCGTGTCTTTTTTATAGTTTTTTTCTATAAATTCTTGAACATCAGCACGTAGTAAGTTCTGGTTGAGGGTCAATTAAATGTCTTTGGTTAAGGATTTTACAATCTTATTCTCTGATAAATACTCTTTCAAAATCACTCTCAGTACCGTATAAGCAGGCACAGCAATGATCATTCCAACGGCACCCATTAAAATGCCTCCGATAATGATCACCAAAAAGATTTCCAAAGGATGGGCCTTGGTAGCCGTGGAGAAAATTTTCGGCTGACTAAAGAGATTGTCTACCAATTGTGCGAGTGCAAAACCGATCATTACATAAATAGTCGTCGGAAGAATTTCCGATTGGAAATCCAGTCCGAGGTTACTGGTCATGGTCAACAGGATGAGCAACAGTCCACTGATGATGGGTCCTACATACGGAATGATGTTTAAAATCGCGCATAGCAATGCAATCACCACCGCATTTTTAATTCCGAATATGAGCAAAACGATGGTGTAAATCACAAAGAGGATAAGAATTTGTAGGAGCAAGCCTACGAAGTATCTTGATAAGAGTCCGTTGATCTTTTCTAACGAATCATACATCTTCCGTTCTTTTCCGGAAGGGGTCATCGTTAAAATCACCCGTTTCAAGAGTAATGAGTCCTTCATAAAAAAGAAAGAAATAAAAAGTACTGAAAAAAGTCCTGCACTCAAGGAGCCAAATGCTCCAATAATTCCATTAATGATATTTGGAATTTCGCGGAAACCAGAAAAGACATCAGAATTCTTCAATTCGTCCAGGATGTCAATATTCTTGGTTTTAAAATACTTATCGATTTCAATAAAGGTGCTTTCTAAATTATCGGCCAGTCCTTCCGTTTGAAGCAATGATAAACTTTCACTTTGTTCGGTAATCAACGGAATGAACAAACCAACAATACCAATGGTAATCCCGATATACAAAACCATGGTAAAGATGACCGCCAAGGTATTTGGGAACTTCAATTTTTTGCGCAAGAACAATATAAAAGGTCTGGCAATCAAAGAGATCACCGCCGCAATGATAATGTAGACCAATACGGTTTTAATGGTGTACAAAAAATATAGTCCGAGAGCGACACCGGCAAGAATGCCTACCGCTTTTAGGATTCCAAGGGTGATTGATTTGCTGTTCATGACTAGTAGGCTTTTACATCGCCCATGCTTAAACTTCTTCCGCTACTAAAGGTATGATTTTTCGGTAATAGTGTTCCGCTTTCGGTGGTAAACCATTCGTCCCAAGTTGCGGGTACTTTGGTCATGCGCATGCTGGGCACGGTCATGAAGTATTTTACAGGCAAATAGGTGCTGTCTACCATCCAAATATAAGAATCACCTGGAGTCGTTCCTCCTTTGGTGAAGTTCACCTCTAATGCGGTTTTACCTTCAATGGTAGTTAAACTTCGAACCACACCGTCATCAAAGATTTTATGTGGTGCCACCAACCAGTAATTGTCATTGTTAAAAATGTCCCAAGCACGTTTTACAATTTTAGTGTCTGCCGTTTCCTGTTTTTTGTCGTTGAAGTAAACCGTACTTTTTTCACGAGCTTCCGGATACAAATTCACGCGAATGGTATCCCAAGAAACGTCCACAATGTGCTCTTTTTTGTTCCATTTGAAATGCCTGCGTCCGCCAAAACTCCATTCGATCGTATTAGTGGTTTTGTAGTTTTCATGCTTGATACGGTCTAGAATTTTTTCCGCAAAGGCATTCGCATCGGGATTGTAGGCTTTTACCTCACCCATAGGAATTTCCATCCCCATTAACGATAGGGTATGAGAGGTAGGTAATAGAATACCCGCTTCTGTTTTTTGTAGATTGTTCCAAGTAGCGCCAACCCCACCAATAGGGATAATGCTGGTCCACATTTTGTAGGAAACAGGGACGAAATTCGAATCTACTTCCCATAAATACGAATCGCCAGGAGTAGATCCCCCTGAGGTATAAGTCACCATCAGTTGTTCTTTGCCATCCATATTCACGATGCTGCGCTCAGTACCTTCGTCCATAATTTTATACGGCGCTACAAGCCAGAAAGAATCGTTATTGAAGTTGTTGTACGCATATAAGATCAATTCGGCCTCAAAAGCATTACTAGGATTGGCAAGAATCTCACTCTTGTCCTTGTTGTTTGGATATAGTTTTACCTTATTACCATCCCAAGAAACTTCCACATATCCAGCCGCTTTGTACCAGGTGTAGTAGTTTTTATTTCGAAAACTCCATTCCAATACTTCTGTATTGTCAAAAGCCTTCTGATTGATGGCGCGTTGAATTTTTAAAGCCATTTGTTCGGCCTTATCGCCTTTTTCTCCCGTAGGTTGTGACTCGTTATTTGAGACGTAAACGATGACAAAGAAAAGAATCACCAATCCGACGATGATTCCCAAACCTTTAAGTGCTTTTTTCATGTGTTGTAATGCGTTGTTGGATTCCGTATGCTAATTCATCAGCTGCCTTGGGATGAAATCGAAACCAAAGTTCGGGTTCGATCAGTTCCAATTCAGCGAGTGCTAAATTACCATTATTATCGATAAATGCGTCTACTCGCGCGTAAATTGGTGGTTCTGGGCAGCATTTGACGGTCAATTCGGCGAAATCTATTTCCTCTTGTGATGGTTCATACAATTGTACCGTACCTCCAAAATCGTCTTGCACCCGAAAATCGCCAGGTTTGGCAATTTTGAGAATGGCATGTGTAAATTTTCCATTCATTACCATATAGGATACTTCGCCTTTGCTCACAATGTTATGCTGAAAAGGTTGAAGCATCAGGGCCTCATTTTCGATGAGTTGGCGATACTTTTCTTCGTAATCACCCACGGTTTTAGAAGTTATGCGGTAGGTTTCTCTTGCAGCACCAGAAATACAAGGTTTCAACACAAACTCCGAATAATGATGTTCTTCGGCTAATTGAGCTAAGGATTTGGATGCTCCTTTTTCAATAAACACCGTTTCACAAATATTAACACCCTTTTTTTGAAGGTCGAGGAGGTAATGCTTGTCAATATTCCAGCGGATGATGGCTTCGGAATTTAACAATTGGGTTTGTTGGCTTACCAGGTTTATCCAATCGGAAAACTCATCAAAACGATCAAAGTAATCCCAAGTTGTACGGAATAGAATGAATTGGGTGCTGTTCCAATCGAAATTCGGGTCGTCCCAAGAGAGACGTTTTACTTTGTAATTCAATGCTTTTAGGGCCTCCATTACCAATTGATCTTCTTGTAACAGATTTTGAATATACCCTTCCTTTGAATTCGGATTCACATATCGAGGATCCGTTAAAACAACGATATCAGTGGTTTTCATCGATTTTCTGGTAGAATGTCTTTCAATCGATTTGATTGCTCATTGGCTTTTATCAAATCTTTAGGTTTATAAATCCGTTTGGTAGAAGCAGGATGGTTTAGGAGTTCTTGTTGAGGCCGGATGGGCCTCGGAACAAAGTTTCCGCCACAACTCGGACAAACATTTTTGAATACACCCATTGCGCAATCTTTGCAATAGGTGCATTCAAAAGAACAAATCATTGCATCCGTAGACGTGTTGGGCAAATCTTTGTTGCAATGTTCACAGTTTGGTCGAATTTCAAGCATTTGATGCTGTTGATTTTAGTCTTTTGATAATAATTCCCAATTGACCGAGATGGTAAATGTCATGATGTAACATTCCTTTCAATAGAAAACTGTAAGGATACATAGCCTTAAAATCGGTATCGTAATATTCCACCTCAAGAAATGAATCCTCTTTCTCCTCGAGAAGCGAAATAATGCGATTAAGAGTTGCATCATATTCTGATTTGAGAGCCGTCCATCCTATGGCCTTCAACTTGTTTTCGGGCAGCCAATTTTCTTCACAGGCATCTGTTTTACTTCCTTTGCCTGTTTCGATTTTTAAAATGGCTTCGCGTCTCCATAGATTCATGTGTGAAATAATATCCGCAACACTATGCAGGTCAGGATGAGGTCTTTCAAAAACCAAATCCGAATCGATTCCCTCTAATTTACTCTTATAGGTACTACCGATCCATGGTTTGCCCTCTTGAATTTCCTTCAACTGTTCGATAATGTGTTGGATCAAAACATTCATGGAATCCTATTGACCGCTTACTTGTCGTTTTTGTAACCCTTCGGACGTTTCCAACGAATTGGTGCCTTTGGTTCTGGCTTCATTTTAAATTCTTGAGTTTCCAGCAGCTTCAAAGCTTCTTTAACCGCTCTTTCTAACTGCGGATCTTTACCTGCTAAAACGCTTTTTGGATCCTGAATTACTTCGATATCTGGAGCAACCCCTTCGGCTTCAACCGCCCATTCACCATTCACATCAAAGAATCCACCTCTTGGTGCGACCATTCGTCCGCCATCAATAAATCGAGGTGTATCCCAAGTACCTACGAGTCCGCCCCAAGTGCGAGTACCTACCATAGGTCCGATATTTTTCATTTTAAACATATACGGTAATAAGTCACCTCC